>JADGNS010000430.1 GCA_017883355.1 Candidatus Solibacter sp. | reverse complement strand
GACCGAACCCGACGCAGCCGCGCTGCAAGGCAAGCTGGCGGCGCTCGCCGGCGGCGATCCGGCCCTCCAGCAGATCCTCAAGGACCAATCCGCGGTGCTGAACTCTCCATGGTTCCGCTACTTTATCAGCTACGATCCGCGCCCCACCCTGGCCGGCGTCAAAGTCCCGGTTCTGGCGCTCATCGGCGCGAGAGATTCGCAGGTGGACGCCGATCAGAACCTGCCCGCCGTCGAAGCCGCTTTGCGCAAAGGCGGCAATCGCGACGTCACCACCAAGCTCATGCCCGGCCTGAATCACCTCTTCCAACCGTGCAAGACCGGCGAAGTCTCCGAGTACGGATCCATCGAACAGACCATGGCCCCGGAAGTCCTCCACCTGATCGCCGATTGGATCGCCAAGCACGTGGCATAGCGTGGGGCAGCCAATCCTGGCTGGGGTCCCCTCTGGGGACGGCTTTCCAGCCGGCGTCTGGACGCCCTGGAAAGCGCGTCCCTGCCCCACCCGCCGGGTAGGAGCCCCTTACCCCAGCACGCGCTCCACGTCGCGTCCGTACCACCACACCGAGACCGCCCACGCCGCCACCGCCGCAACCAGAAACCAAGCGCTGGTCAGGAAGATGCCCGAGGCCGTCATGGCCAGGGCCACCAACTGAATCACTCCGTTGCCGAGACCGCCGCCGGTAGAGAACCGCCACCGCGTTTGCGGGCGCGGATGCTCTACCGCCGGCGCGTGGCCAACCGCCAGCCCTACCAGCGCCGCGCCGATCCCCGGCAGCACGGCCACCGGCAGCGTCAACGGGATCACTACGGCCAGAAACGCCGCATCCTTAGCCAGCAGCAGTTGCCATCCGCGCACCGGCAGCAAGCGGTAGCGCGAAAGTCCGCCTTCGCCATCCAGCCCGAACAGACACTGCGCGTAGCTCGACATGGCGCCCACCACCAGCACGGTCATCGCCATGAACGCCTCGGGCGGCAACGCCGGCCCGAAGATGCGATAGGCCAGCACCGCCAGGCTCAAAATCAGCGCGCAGTAAAAATCCAGGGTGGTGAGGATCTCACGCAGATTCTTGCGCACCAACTGATTCAGCGGCCCTGGAAACTGGGGTACACGGCGCCACAGGCCGTTGCCGCTCGGCAGGGGCAGCGCCGATATCAGAAACACGGCGGCGAACAGCCCCGCGATCGCCGCCCACATTCCCACGCTCACGATACGCCCCGCGCCCCACACGGCCAGGCCCGCGAGCCCCCACGTCAGCGGATTGATCCACGGACTGGCGAGGCGCAGAATCCAACGCTCGCGCCGCTCCAGCGGCCACAGCGCCAGGCGCGATGGCGGAATCTTGCGCAGCGGGTCCGTGCTCAGCGGAAACAGCACCACCAGCCCCATGATCAGGTACACGAAGGTTCCCGCCTCGCGCAAAAGAAACGCCGTGATCAGGAAGAAATTGTTGCCCGCCAGCGATTGGAACGCCGTCCAGTCGCGGCGGTAGGCGAGGGCCAGCGCCCTTAGGATCGCAATGGCCCGAGCCATTCCAACTCCTCGACGACCGGCGTCTCCACCAGATCGAAATAGTGGTCCTCGAGCGATTGCGGCAATTCGCTGACCGCGGAATCCCACACTTTGGTCCCTTTGCGGATCATCACGATCTGGTGCGCGATGCGTTCCACCATGGAGAGAATGTGCGACGTGAGAAACACCGTCACCCCGTGGCGCGCCACCGATTGCAGCAGGTCGCGCATGATCTTCGCCGTCACCGGGTCGATGGCCTCGAACGGTTCGTCCAGGAACAGCACCTGGGGATTGGGCAATAGCGCCATGGCGAACGCCGTCTTCTTGCGCATGCCGTGGGAGCAGGACGCCGCGAAGGTGCGCCGGCCGTGCTCCAGGCTGAGCGCGTGCAGCAGTTGGGAGGTCCGCGCGCGGGTCTCCTGCCGGGGCACGCCGTAGATATCGCCCGTGAGCAGCAGGTGCTCTTCCACGGTGAGATCGTCGAACAACCCCAGATCCTCCGGCAGCACGCCGATGCGGCGCTTCAGTTCCAGCGGATTGGCCGCGGCATTCAGGCCGCACACCGTGACCTCGCCCGCCGTAGGCGCGAGCAGTCCGGTCATCATTTTCACGGTGGTCGACTTGCCCGCCCCGTTCGGCCCCAGGAACGCGCAGATGGCTCCGGCGGCCACTTCCAGGTTCAAAGCGTTCACCGCCGTGAATTCGCCGAAGCGGCGCGTCAGATTGCGGCAAGAGATCATAGCTTCTATTGTGACGGCTGCGGCCGCAAAACGCGACGCCGCCCAGTTCCTAGTAATCTGAAGATTAATGCCCGACAACCCCGACCCAAACACACCCGATGATCAGGAAATCCGCAGCCGTCTGTGCGGAGACGTGCTCGGCGGGTATGAACGCTGGCACACCGATTCGGACCGGAGGCGCGCCAAGCGCTACTACTTTGAGTCGTCCTCCGCCAGCGAGGCCGACGAGAGCGAGATCAACGGATTCCTCCAGTGGTACGTCCACGATTTCCGCGATGCCGCCACCCGCCGCACCCTGATGGAGCACCATGTCGAAACCCACGGCGCTCAACTCACGCCCCGCGAGCGCGAAATGTTGGAGGCCCTACGCGATTCCTGGCCCGGCGTGTTCGAGGTGGAAACTGTCGAAGAGGGGCGCGGCATTCACTTGCGCGACCTCGCCAGCGCCGACATCATCTTTGTTAGCGACATCACGGCGTCGCGCGAACTCGTTCCGGGGGACTGCATCCTCAGCCGGATCGAGGCGCTCGATGGCAAGTTGATGTTCGTTTCCGATGGCTTTTCCGTGCCGCCCGCGGTGAAGGGCGAGTTCCTGAAACTGGTCGACAAAGAGGCTCGCGCCGCCGGCCTGACCCGGGTGGAATTCGTGCGCCGCAGCGGCAACCTGCTCTACCGCAAGATCCGGAACCTCAGCGACCAGTGGCTGAAGAACCTCCAGATAGTCAATCGCGAAGGCGACGCGGTGGAGTTTTGCCACGCCGATTACGGCGTGCTGGATGAGCCCGCCTTGCTGGCCAAACTGCGCTCGCTCCAGGAACTGCAGGAGGACCCCGGGAAACCGGGAGAAGCCCATTTCGCCTGGCTCGACGCCACGGCGCAGAGTCCGCGCCCCGTGTACGGCCATGTGCAGGTGGGCGGCGGCCACCTGCGTCTGGAAGCGCAATCCCGCACCCGCCTCCAACTCGGCCGTGGATTGCTCGAAGCCCACGCCGCCCCCCTGCTGAAACACCAGGGCGATGCCTGCCAGTCGCTCGACGACTTCAAGCAGCGGGTGGCCGCTTCCCGCGAACCGCCGGATCGCTCCCAGCCGATCCCGACGGAACTGGAACGCGAAATGATTCTCCAGATGAAGGCCCAACACTATGCCAGGTGGCCCGACGACCCGCTCCCCGCGCTCGGCGGAAAAACCGCGCGCCAGGCCCTGAAAACCAAGGCCGGCCGGCGGGCAGTGCTGGACCTGATCCGCGACATGGAACACGACGAGGCCCGCGAAGCCAAGGCCGGCCAACCCGCCTTCGATTTCACCCCCCTGCGCAAGACTCTGGGGCTGGAGGGGGAGTGACCCACCGCGCCGCTCAATTTCCTGTCACAATTTCGGAGTGGACGTCGTATTAACGCATGTGCAGCCCGAGGAAATCGCGCTCAACCCGGCCGGAGCCGGCAACGTTGGCGACCGCCGGATCGCCGCCTCGGTGGAAGCCCTGTTCCGCGAGCACTACGGCCGCATCGTCGGCATGCTCGCCCGGCTGACCGGCGACCGCGCGCACTCGGAGGAAATCGCCTCGGACGTGTTCCACAAATTGTCCCAGCGGCCGGCGCTGCTGGAGAGCCGCGAAGATCTCACCGCCTGGATCTATCGCGTGGCCACCAATGCCGGTTTCGACGCCCTGCGCACCAATTCGCGGCGGCGCAAGCGGGAGCAGGCGGCGGGATTAGAAGGGATTCACGCCTCGGCGGCGCCCAGCGCTCTGGACGCCCTGCTCGCCGAGGAACGCTGCATGCGCGTGCGCGCGGTGCTGGGCGCGCTCAAACCGCGCGAAGCCCAGTTGCTGCTCTTGCGCTCGAGCGGCCTGGCCTATCGGGAGCTCGCCGGCACGCTCGGCATCGAACCGGCCTCGGTCGGGACCATGCTGGCGCGCGCGGAAGCGGAATTTGAGCGCAGGTTTCGCGCACGTTACGGAGAAAACGTATGACGCAATGTTGGTCGGAAGGCGCGCTCCGGGCCTACCTCGATCGCGAACTGCCCACCGAAGACATGCAACGGGTGGCGGCGCATCTGGGGGATTGCACGGTCTGTGACGGCCTTTGTACGGAGCTGGCCGCCCGGGCGGCCCACGTTTCTGCGCTGATGGAACTGCTCCCCGAGTGGAGTGCGGCCATGCCTCGCCCAAAGGGCCCCGCGAGACGGCGGGCGCTGCGGCCGAATTGGGTCGGAATCGCCGTGGCGCTGGCCGCGTGCCTGGCGCTGGCCGCTTACCTGCTGCCGAACCGGACTCCGCGGGAAGCCGTCGTGCTCCCTGCGCCCGGGCCCGCTGTCCCAACCGTGGCAGCCGCTGTGGCGGAAACAACTCCGGCGCCGGCCGAACCGCCCGCGCCCCGCCGCCCGCGCCGCGTGCGCCCGCCCGCTCCGGAGCCAGCCTATTTCGTGGCCCTCGACGACGAACCCTTTGAATCGGGAGTCATCATGCGGGTAGGTGTGAAACCCGGCAACGTACAGGCGGACATCGTTTTCGGGCCCGACGGCCGCGCTCACGCGTTCCGCCTGGTTAACGCAACGCAACGCAATTTCTAAAGGAGAACACACATGAACAGACTGGTACACATTGCCGCGGCGGGCGCGCTGCTCGTCTTCGGTGCCGCAGCGCAGAACCCGGAGTCCTTGGCCAAGGCGAAGGCCGAGGCCGAAGCCCAAGCCCAAGCCGGCATGTTGCACATGAAGATGGTCGGCGCCGTCAAAGGCATGACCGTCAAGGGCGCCCCTTATTCGGCCGAGGAGGTCAATGAAACCAGCCAGATGCTGGCCGACGGCACGCGCATCCACCGCGAAAACAGAACTACCGTCTATCGCGATAGCGAGGGCCGTACGCGCCGTGAGACCCCCGACAATATCACCATCACCGACCCCGTGGCCAATGTCACGTACATCCTGGACCCCAAGAATATGACGGGCCAGAAGCTCGCCATGGCGACAGCCAACTACACTTTTTATCGATCCAACTCGTTCAGCGGCGTCCAGCACCGCGC
>JADGNS010000429.1 GCA_017883355.1 Candidatus Solibacter sp. | reverse complement strand
GAGAGTGGCATAAGGCTCCGCCTTGTGCGTCCGAGCGGAGCTCGGAGGGTTGGGGGAAGACAGTCCCAGCTGCGCTGGGATGCACAAGGCGGAGCCTTATGCCACCTGGGGGAACGATGCAAATCACACGGCGTAGTGCTATTGGAATTCTGGCGAGCAGCGCCTCGGCGGCGGCAATAGACGAACCGCAGCAGGCGCGGGGCGAGGGGTCGGTGACCATCGGATGGCTGGGCGGCGCGGGGCCCGGGACCGAGGCCGGTGTCAGTTGGGGCGTGCCCTGGGCTCGTGGAACGGTGGGCCGGGCGCAGACGTTTGCGCTCACGGCGAGCGACGGCAAGGCGCTGCCGCTGCAGGCGTGGCCGCTGGCGTATTGGCCGGATGGATCGATCAAGTTCACCGGGTTCGCCACGGTCACGGGCGCGAGTGGAGCGTTCCGCCTCGCGCCGGGAACACCCGCCGCTGGCGCAACGGTGAAAGTCACCGAGAGCGCACAGGCCATCGACATCGATACCGGAAAGTTGCAGTGCCGCATTCCGAAGTCGGGGCCGGCGTTTATCGAGAGCATGACCATCGACGGGCGCGTGGTGGCGCGCGACGGGCGTCTGGTGTGCACGCTGGAAGACCGCTCCGAATTCACCAGCAACATCAAAAAAGTGACGGTGGAACAGACCGGGCCGGTGCGCGCCGTAGTCAAGATCGAGGGCATGCACAAAAATGACGTCCGCGAGTGGCTGCCGTTCACCGTGCGCCTGTATTTCTACGGCGGGACCGAGCCCGTGCGCCTGGTGCACAGCATCGTATTCGACGGCGATCAGGAAAAGGACTTCATCAAAGGGCTCGGACTCGCCTTTGCCGTGCCGATGCGCGAGCAGGTACACAATCGGCACGTACGGTTCGCGGGCGAGGGCGACGGATTGTGGAGCGAACCGGTGGAGCCGTTGACCGGGCGCCGTCCGCTGCAGGGCAATCCTTATCCGGACCAACTTGCGGGCAAGCGCATCGCCAACAAGGAGACGTTCAACGCGGCCGGGCAGAAGCTCATCGGCGATTGGGCGGTGTGGGACGATTTCAAACTGGCGCAGACCACGGCCGATGGGTTCACCATCCAGAAGCGCACCAATCCCCAGAGCTGCTGGCTGGATGCGATCGCGGGGCGCAGGGCGAGCGGCCTGGTGTTCGCGGGCGACGTTTCGGGCGGGCTCGCCGTGGGAGTGAAGAATTTCTGGCAATCGTACCCCGCCTCGCTCGAAGTGCGCCACGCGACGGCGGCGGCGGCCGAACTGCGGGTCTGGCTCTGGTCGCCGGAAGCGCCCGCCATGGACCTGCGGCACTACGATACCCGGGCGCACGATCTGGATTCCAGCTACGAAGACGTGCAGCCGGGCTTCAGCACGCCGCACGGCGTGGCGCGCACCAGCGAGATGACGCTGTTCCCCACGGGCGCCATCCCGGCCAAGGCGGAGACCGCGCTGCACGCGAGGCTCGCGCAGCAGCCGCCGCTATTGGTGGCGCCGCCGGAGCACTTGCACGCGGCGAAGGTGTTCGGCATCTGGAGCCTGCCCGACCGCTCGACGGCGGCCAAGAAGGCGCTGGAAGATCAGTTGGACGCGGCCTTCGATTTCTATCACAAAGAGGTGGAGCAGCGGCACTGGTACGGCTTCTGGAATTACGGCGACGTGATGCACCAGCACGATGGCGCGCGGCACGAGTGGCGCTACGACATCGGCGGTTTCGCCTGGGACAACAGCGAACTCGGCACCGATATGTGGCTGTGGTATACGTTCCTGCGCACCGGGCGGGCGGATGCTTTCCGCATGGCGGAGGCCATGACGCGGCACACGGGCGAGGTCGATACGTACCACCTGGGGCGGTTCGCCATGCTCGGCTCGCGCCACAACGTGCGGCACTGGGGCTGCGGCGCCAAGGAAGCGCGCATCAGCCAGGCCGCGTATCGCCGCTTTCACTACTACGTGACCACCGACGAACGCACGGGCGACCTGATGCGCGAGGTGGTGGACGCCGACTACAAGGCGACCGAGATCGACCCGATGCGCCTGGCGTCTCCGTTGACCAAGCCGAACCCGTATCCGGGGCGCGTGCGCGGCGGTCCCGACTGGCTGGCCTTCGCCGGCAACTGGATGACGGAATGGGAGCGCACCGGGGACACGAAGTGGCGCGACAAGATCGTCGTCGGAATGGACTCCATCGCGGCCATGCCGTTCGGCTTCCTGACCGGGCCCAACCAGCTCTACGGGTACGACCCTAAGACCGGCAAGCTGTACGCGCTGGAAGAGCAGGTGGGCACCTACAATCTGGCCACCATCATGGGCGGCGGCGAGGTGGTGTTCGAGCTGAACACGCTGATCGACCACGCTGGATGGAAGAAGGCGTGGGACCAGTATTGCCGGCTGCACACGGCGCGGCGCGACGTGATCGAGCGCGACAAGGCGACCGGCACGGAGGGCACCGACGGGCAATACGCGCGCCCGGGAAGGCTCGCGGGATACCTGTACACGCTGACGAAGAACGCGGCCTACGCGAAGAAGGCGTGGAGCGGCGTGCGCATTCCGCGCGTGGCGGGCGCGCCCTTCAAGGGGCCGGATGTGGTGACGCCGATTGACGACGTCATGGCGCTCTCCACCAACAGCGTGGCGCAGGGCTGCCTGGAAGCCATCGAAGTGCTGGAGATGTGCGGCGACCAGATGGGGTGATCCCACAGGTAATGGGCGGTTACCAATCGACGACCGAACCGTCGTCGGGGTCGAAACGCGTGCGGTATTCCTGGGGCTCGCCAACCTCTGCCATCAGCTTGTTCTCGTCTATGGTGATGCCGAGGCCCGGCTCCGTCGGCAGCTCGCGATGGCCGTTTTTGACCTGCGGCAAGGGTTTGGCGAGGAGGTTAGTGTGCTCCGCGTCGCCGCGCTCCTGGATGAGGAAGTTGGGGATCGAGGCGGCAATCTGGAGGCTGGCCGCGAGCGAGCACGGTCCCTGCGGATTGTGCGGCGCGATGGGCAAGTAGTAAGCCTCCGCCATCCCGGCAATCAGGCGGAGCTCCGTGATACCGCCGGCGTAGCAGACGTCCGGCTGGAGGATCATGGCCGCACGCTTTTCCAGAATTTCCTTGAAACCCCACTTGGTAAAGATGCGCTCGCCGGTGGCCAGCGGGATGTGGGTCTTCTTGGCCAACTCGGCCATTACGTCCACGTTGAGAGGCTGCACCACCTCTTCGTAGAACCAGGGGTGATAGGGTTCCAGCGCTTTGATGAGAAGCGAGGCCGTGGGAGGCTCCACCGCGCCGTGAAAGTCGATGGCAATATCGATGCCGGAACCTTGACGCTCGCGCAGCGCTTTGAAACGCTCGGCAACTTCATCGACGAACTTCTGCCCTTCGACGTACTTGAAAGGCGCCCGCGTGGCATTCGGCGCAACCTTCATGGCATTGACGCCGGTAGTCGCGTTGACCGTGCCATAGACGCGGATGCGGTCGCGTGTGGGGCCGCCGAGCAGCTTGTAGACGGGCACGCCGTAGACCTTGCCCTTGATGTCCCAGAGCGCCTGATCGATGCCGCTGAGGATGGCGGTCTTGATGGGCCCGCCGCGATAGAACGCCCCGCGGTGAATGGCCTGCCAGTGAAACACCACGCGGTTGGGGTCCTGGCCGACCAGGTAACGTCCGGCTTCGAGCGCTCCGGCGGCGCAGGCTTTGGCATCGTCTTTGAGCATCTCGCCCCAACCGACAATGCCGGCATCGGTGGAGACCTTGACGAACACCCATGAGTTTTTGAGAACAAACGATTCGACTTTGGTGACCTTGATCTTGTCGTTGGGCCCTACGGCGGCCGCATCGGTGCGAGCGGTGGTAAACAGCGCATCCAGGCCGAACAGAGTCCCTGTGGCGAGGGCGCCGCGCAGCAGGGATCGGCGATCGATTGGTGCTCGTGGCATGATGGACTACCTTTCGTGTCGATTCTACTCCAATGCTCCGGATGGCGAGGGTGCGCTGTCGCTGATTACTGCAACTTCACCAGCGCCTGGTAGGAATCCACCCACAGCCCGCCATCGACTGGAGTCACAAAGCCAAAGGACCAGTTGGGCTCCGCGGTTTGGCGTGAGAACGACCATAAGATGGTGCGGGAGTCGAGGTCGAGCGCGTGCAGCGTGCCGCCGGACGCTTTGGCGGGTTTGCTGTCCGGGCTGCCCTGAAAATAGAGGACATTGCCGGCAACCGCCATCGACGGCGCCGCGTCGCGGTATTGACCGGCAAGTTCCCATGCGGTCCCGCCCGAATTCTTATCGAAGGCGATGAGGAACGCGGAGGTCATACCGATCAGCACGGGGCCGGCGTCTACCAGCGCGAATACTTCGACGTCACGAACGCGCCCTTCCACCGGCCGGCGAACTTCGACGGGCTTCCAGCGGTCGCGTCCCGTGGCCCGGTACACCGCATAAAGGCGGGATTCGCCCGCCGCAAACACGGTGTCGGCCGTGACCACGGGCTGGCGGAGACAAACGCCCTGGTGCACGTAGGGCGCCTCGGCGCGATACCGCCAGCGTTCCTGTCCGGTCTTGGCGTCGAGGGCGAAGAGATAGTTGCCCGCCGGTTTCGCGGCGTCGCCTGGAGTCGCATCGGCGCTACTGGTCAGGTAAATGACGTCGTCGCGCACGATGGGCCGCGATGCGCATTCGGCGCGCTTCGCAAATGCCACCTTCCACTTCTCGCGGCCGGTGGACGCTTCCAGCGCGTGGAAGGTGCCGTTCTTGTCCAGAACATAGGCCAGCCCCGCGTTGACGGCAGCCGCCGCGCCCCGGGCGGGGTCCAGGCCGCGCCACACTTCCTTCCCGGTGGCGAGCGACACGCCCACCACCGCGCCAGGATAAGCCGCGGCGAAATTTGTGATGACGACGTCGCCGGAGACGGCGGGAGGAGTCGATACAGAAGCGGTTCCGGTGCTGAAGACGGGCCGGAGGGTCCACTTCACCTTGCCGGTGAGCATGTCGATGGCGAATAGACCGCCGCGGCCGGTCGGGTTGCCGGCCAGGATCGTGGTACCGGCGACCGTCGCGGGGCCCCAATCCCGGAAGCCGGGATTGACGGTGAGCTTTTCGGCCGGCGCCGTCCTTAACGGCTGGATCGGCGGGGGATCCGACTGCGCCAACCCCAACACCGCGCATATCGCGGCGCCCACGATTGCGCCGCCTCCGCCCCATCGTTGATTCCAAAACGTCACTGGCACCTTCTTTCTCCATTCAATGTCGCACGCGGGCACACGGCTGTTCC
>JADGNS010000428.1 GCA_017883355.1 Candidatus Solibacter sp. | reverse complement strand
ATTTACCCCGGCGTCGCCGAAGGGCTCGCGGCGCTGGGCGGGCGCAAGGGGACGGCGACCACCAAAGGCAGCCCCACAACTCGCGCCATCCTCGAGCAATTCGGGCTGATCCAGCATTTCCACCACGTGCAGGGCACCGACGGGTTCCCCTGCAAACCCGCGCCGGACGTCCTGTTCACCGCGCTGGCCGCGATGGGTGCGAGGCCAGCGGACTGTCTCTTCGTGGGCGATTCCGCCGCCGACATGGAAGCCGGCCGGCGCGCCGGAGTGGCCACGTGCGCCGTCACGTATGGCTACGGCAAGCGCGAGGAGCTCGCCCAATTCACGCCGGACTACTGGATCGACGACCTGCGGGAACTTGCGGTGGCATAGATAGTAAAGACGTCCGAGCTTCGCTCGCATGGACGAGGCAGAGCCGGCGGAGCCTTCCCGCGAAAATGCGTGCTTGCCCGGCAATCGCTCCCTGACGGTCGCGGCTCTGATTGGCGCCACGCACTTCGTAATCGGAGCCGCGACCGTCAGGGAGCGTTCACCCGATGGTCAGCAGTATTTTCATCGTTCGTTTGAGACGCCGCAGGCGTCATGAGCAACTTATGCCACCGTTACACCGACTCCAGGGCCGCCTGCATCATGGCACGAGTGTAGGCCACGCTGTAGGTAATGCCCGTGTACCCGCCGCCGCCGGGATAACCGCCGACGCGGCCGCCGGGTCCCACACGGTCCCGGTCGGCGTCCAGCGCGCGCGGATGCTCGGGGTAAATCGTCCCGGTATACTTGTTCCGCACGAGAGCTTTCATGACGCCGAACATGTCCGCCATTCCCAGGTCAATGAAGAGTTCCTGGTATCGCTCGTAAGGCTTGACGACCAGCACGTTGCGGTAGTGCACGTGGTTGATGCGTTTCCGGCTGGCAAAGTATTCGGCCACCGCCACGGAGTCTTCACCCATCTCGCGGGTGACGCCGCTATCGTAGGTGATGCCGTTGGCGGGGCTCTTGACGATCTCGATGAGTTGCTTCCAGCCGGCCAGGCTTCCCATGATCTGCTGGGAACCGCGGCTGATGGGCGCCGGAGGATCGTTGGGATGGAGGGCCAGGCGCACGCCCGCCTTTTCGGCCGCCGGAACCGCGAGCTTCAGGAACCAGGTGACATTGGCCCACATCTCCTGCAGGTTGTGCGCGCCTTCATTGGCCAGCGGCGGCAGGTCCTTGAACTTGACCTTCTTGGCGTTGGGGAACGCGGCCAGGGTCTCGGGCGTGATCTGTCCGCTTTCGTCACGGTAGATGGGCTGCACCACGGCGCCGGTCTCGTTGATGAGTAGTTCGAGTTCGGAGTCGAAGGCCGTGTAGCCAGCCTTGGCTCTGCCGACGGTCTCGTAGTAGCCCTCGATGGCGCGGTGCGCGTAGAAGTTGTACTCGACCACGGCCAGCCCGCCCTTGCCGGCGGCCTCGATGGATGCGAGGAACGGCTCCATGTCCTTGGCGCGGGTTTCTTTACCATAGATGACGCTATTGGGGACGTTGATCATCGCGTTGTAGGCCACCAGTCCGGCGGCTTTGGCGGTGTCGACGGCGCGGCGTACGTTCTCTTCGGTCCAGGGCGTGCCGCCGATGCCCACGCCCAGCAGATGCGTCACGCCGAGTTGGCGGATGCGCTGATAGGCGGCGGCGGGATTGCCGAAACCGCGGCCGCCACCGGCGGGAGCCTCGGCGGGTGGTGGCGGCGCAGCTTCCGTTTTGGAAGCCAGAAAACCGCCGTAGCCGCCGCCGAACCCACCGCCCCTGCCGCCGCGTCCCGCGGTGGCGCCGGCGGCGGCCGGGGCCGGGGGCTGTAAAGCGGCCGGCAGAGGCCCGCCACCATCTCCTAGCGACAGGCAGATCTTCGGCGTGTCGGGACCTTCCTCAATCGGCCATTTGCGCGGCGCGGGCGCTGCATCGGCAGTCGCGAGGGACTGCGCCATAGCGACGCCGCCCACGCTCTGCATCATTTTTCGTCGTGAAAATCGAGATTCCATGTCAGAGATCCTCCCGTATAAAAACCGATTGCCGCGCAACCGCGAAGCAGCGGCCGGGCACGCCTCATTCTAATCCGATTCAGCGAACCGGGACGAGCCGTATGGCGGTACCGCCGCCGGGCAGACGAAACGTCCTGCCAATTCCGGCTGGAATTCGACTCGGTAGACATTCCCGTTTACAACTCCGATACCACGGTGGTGTAGCTGGTGGCAGCTAAGGAGAATTGGGCCTTGCCGTCGTTGACGGGGATGCGGTCCAGCTCTTGCATGCCGCGTTGGGCGTCGGTGACCCATAGGCGTAATTGTTTTACGGTGGGCGGAAGGCCCGTGAGAGTCGCCGTACGGGCGGCGCCGTGGTTGACCATGTGGACGGTATAGATGCCTTCGGCGATGTTGCCAAAAGCGGCGCAGGTGAGGTTCGGTTGTTTGCCGCAGGCGACCGGCAGGGAGAAAGATCGCGGGGGCGTCGAGGCCAGTTGTTTGAGATTCCAGAAGCGGCGCGTGGGGCGGAGCGGACCATTGTCGTTGAAGATGCCGCCGCCGGCGAGGGGCGAATAGTCGGCGGTAAGCTGCCACTGGAGGATCGATTTGGGTTGGGCGATGGCAAGGATGCGCAGGTAGAGATTGATCTCGTAGAGGGCGAACGATTGCTCGTTGAAAATCTGGGGATAGCGATAAGCCGCGGCATCGGTGCTGCCTTCGGCGACCACCAGCGGGACGTTCAACTCGCGGGCGGCATCGCGCCACTGGGCGAGGATCTCATCGGTGCATCCGCGCCAGGAGTGGAAGTCCACGGCGCCGACGTACTTCACGGCTTCCGGGTCTTTCATGGCGGGCTTGATGAAATCGATGGGGTTGGCGTCGGAGGTGTCGCCGAGAGCGAGTTTAGTGGCGAGGCCCTTGCCGGCGAACCAGGCGCCGAGGGTTTTGATGAGTTCGGCGTGCTCCCGCGGAGTTTGACGGACGTTGATGCCGAGATCGGATTCGTTGAAGCTGAACATGGCGGCTTCGACGCCGTATTTCTCCTTCAGGAACAGCAGGTAGCCGGTGATGGATTCCTTGATGCGGGCCATCTTTTCCGGGTTGAGGGGATTGCCGCGCGGACCGGTTTGCTGCGGTTGCGGAAACATGACGCCTCCTCGTCCCGGGGCGCCGCCTGGGGCGGCAGCACCGGGGGGCGCGGGGCCACGGGCGGTGCCGGGAGGTATTGTGCCGGCGGGCGCTGTGCCGCCCGGAGCGGCAAATGAAGGTGACGCGGCCGGGGCTGCTGCATTGGGGGCTGCGGCATTGGGGACGGCACCGCCCCGGCCTGGTCCGCCGGCGCCGCCGCGACCTCCACCACCGAGGATC
Organism: Candidatus Solibacter sp.; assembly: GCA_017883355.1. Taxonomy (GTDB): domain Bacteria; phylum Acidobacteriota; class Terriglobia; order Bryobacterales; family Bryobacteraceae; genus Solibacter. The sequence continues at coordinate 1,922 of JADGNS010000428.1, read as the reverse complement.
GCCCAATTGGGCGCCTGCCAGGCGCTGACGATGACAGGCATCCCTTTTTGCGCCAGGCGGCGGGCCATCTCCATGGCCTGGTGAACTCGCGGATTGAGTGTACCGGCGCGAGCGGCGGCCAGAGGATCGGTGTTCTCATCGGGATGCCAGATGCTCCAGGGCATCTCGACGCGGCCCCAGGCGACACGGATGTTCTCCAGGGAGTAGTCGATGACCTGCGGGTCCGTGCGCGCGTTCTGCAGGCGGAAGTTGCCGCCGAAGCCATCGAACATCTGGCCGGGATGCAGGGCGTCGAGGGTGATGTCAACCGGATTCTTGTCGAGCTCGCCGATGACCTTGAAGGTGAAGCTGTTCTTGCCGGTCTGCCCGGCCGTAGTCTTGCCACTGATGATGGCGATCAGTACCTGGAGGTTGTAGCTGCCCTTGCGGCGGTCGTCGCGGACGATGATCTGGGTGGGCTGGTCGCTCGTGACCTCGATCTGGCGTGTGCGGGAGACGAAGCGGGCGCCCTTGGCGATGGCGCGCAGGTATTCATTCTGTTCGGCCTCGCCGGCGGCGAGAGAGGTTCGTTCGGCGGTGGGCGGGTTGGGCTCAATGAGCTGCACGCTTCCGCCGGAAAAGATGGAGGCGGGAAGTTCGATGCCGAGGAAGGCGCCGCCGATGTTGGCGTCTTCCGGGGAGGTGAACTCGAGATCGACTTTGGCGGTGGCGGGGCCGGTGTCTTCCACGACTTCAGTGGCAGCCATCGTCCAACCGTTGCCCTGGGGGTCGCGGAACTCGCGAGGCGCGCGCATCTGAATGGTGACGGTTTCAATCTTGCCCTTACGCGAGTAGTTGTTCTGCTGTCTTTCGCGGCCGGTGCAACTCACCCCCGCCAATTCGGGCTGGGCCACGCACATGCTGGTGCTGACTTCCAGGAGGTGGCCATCGACGCGCATGCCGGTCAAGTTACCCCATGCCATAACCTCGGGCTGGGCGAACGCCGCGCCCGCGAAGGCCGCAAACAGGAAAATCGAGCCTGGATTCCGAATCATCACCGAAGATTCTAACTGACGGTGCGTGGAAACACGAATCCTACACGGTAATACACCTCATTTCACGTCCGCGTGTCGTGATATAGTCGGGCCGAACGAGTTGATGGTGAGCGGGAGGATTTGAGAATGGGAGTCAGATGCGTGGGTCTAATGATAGTCGCGGCCCTCATGGCGTCGCCGGGGTTGATGGCCCAACCGGGGATATTCGAAGGGCACGTGGATATTGGCACGGTGCTGCATCCGGGGTCTGTGGAATATGACGCGACCCAGAAAACCTATCGGGTTACGGCCAGCGGGGAGAACCTCTGGGGAACCGCGGACGCGTTTCATTTTGTCTGGATGAAGGTGTCTGGCGATGGGTCGGTGACGGCCGAGATCGCGTTCCCGACGACGACCGGCGATCCGCACAAGAAGGCGGTCTTGATGGCGCGGCAGAGCCTGGACGCGGACGCGGCGTATGCCGACGTGGCGGTGCACGGCGTGGGGCTGACCTCGCTGCAATCCCGCGAGGCCAAGGGCGCGGCGACGCACGAGGTGCAATCCAACCTGTCGGCGCCGAAGCGGGTGAGGCTGACCCGGGTGGGAGATTCCTTCTACGTGTCCGTAGCCGGCGAAGGCGAGGAACTGCACCTGGCGGGCGGGTCGATGAAAGTGGCGCTACAGGATCCGTTTTACGTGGGGATTGGGGTGAGCGCCCACAACAAAGACGCCATCGAGACGGCGGTGTTCCGCAACGTGGAGGTGACGCCGGCGCCCGCGGCCCCGGGACAGCCTAAGCTGTACAGCACGCTGGAAACGATCACCGTGGCATCGACGGACCGGCGCGTGACTTACGTGGCGCCGGGTCGATTCGAGGCGCCCAACTGGACCAAGGACAACATGCTGGTG
>JADGNS010000427.1 GCA_017883355.1 Candidatus Solibacter sp. | reverse complement strand
GCGAGTGCAAGTGACGCCCACGCGTGTCCGGGTGCCGGATATCTTGGTCTTGGCTGGGCCACCTCCTGACGGTCCGATCATTGTGGCGCCTCCATTTCTGTGCATCGAGATCCTGTCTCCTTCCGACCGCATGAAGGAAATGCAGGAACGGATTGACGACTACCTCAGCTTCGGCGTGCGCTATGTGTGGCTGCTTCACCCCCGCACGCGGCGGGCGTTTGTGTACACGCTGGACACCGTACACGAAGTGAAAGACGGCATTCTCCGCACGGAAGATCCGGACATCTGCGTACCTTTGGCCGAGCTGGATTAGGGCGACCGGACCCGACGTTGGAATCTCCGGAAAGGTTGCAGGCGGGTTTATCCTTTCCGCGATAACATAGTTGCATATCGGGTGCAAGCCAAACACCAAGATCGCCGTTACGCTGTGGCCGCGAGAAACCGCGCACACAGCCTGAAAGGGGTCACATGGAAACGCGCCCGGCACTAAACGGCGGTACCGCGCCATAATCTACCAATGAAGCGCAAAACGAAGAATTTGGAAAGCGCCGCCGCTCCCGTCACGATTGTGCCGCCAGCGGGGCAGGATGGCCCGGGGTTCCCCATTGTCGGCATCGGCGCGTCGGCCGGAGGGTTGGCGGCGTTCGAAGCCTTCTTTTCCGGCATGCCCGCCGACACCAATCCCGGCATGGCTTTTGTCCTGGTGCAGCACCTGGCGCCCGACCACAAGAGCATCCTCACCGAGCTGGTGAAGCGTTATACCCGCATGAAGGTCTTCGAAGTGGCCGACGGTATGGCGGTGAAGCCCAACTGCGCGTATATCATCCCGCCTAACCGGGACATGGCCCTGCTCAACGGCACGCTGCAGTTGCTGGAACCCGCCGCGCCGCGCGGCCATCGTCTGCCGATTGACTTCTTCTTCCGGTCCCTGGCTCAGGACCAGCGCGAGCGTGCCATCGGCATCGTGCTTTCGGGGACTGGCAGTGACGGCACCCAGGGGGTGCGGGCCATCAAGGGCGAAGGCGGCATGGCGATGGCGCAGAACCCCAGATCCACCGAATACGATGGCATGCCGACGAGCGCCATTGCCACCGGCTTGGTGGACTATGTGCTGCCGGCGGCCGAGATGCCGGCCCAACTCATCGCCTACGTCGCGCACGCGTTCGGAAAGACATCCCTTCCGGTCTCTACTGCGGCCCCCAAAACCGAAGACGCGCTGAAAAAGATCTTCCTTCTGTTGCGTGCCCAAACCGGTCACGACTTCTCGCACTACAAGCAAAGCACCATCGCCCGCCGTGTCGAGCGGCGCATGGCCGTCCACCAGATCGAGCGATTGGACGAGTATGTCCGCTATTTGCAGCAGGCCCCAGCCGATGTGGAGGCGCTCTTTCGCGACCTCTTGATCGGCGTCACCGCTTTCTTCCGCGACCCGGAGGCGTTCGGGGCGCTCCAGGAACAGGCCATCCCGCGGCTATTTGCCGGCAAACCCACGGGCGCATTGATTCGCGTCTGGGTGCCCGGTTGTTCCACCGGCGAGGAAGCCTATTCCCTCGCCATCCTGCTCCAGGAGCGCATGGAGGGGTTGAAGCAGAATTTCAAGCTGCAGGTGTTTGCCACTGACATTGACCGCCGAGCCATCGACTGCGCACGCACCGGCATCTACCCGGCCAGTATTGCCGGCGACATCTCGCCGGAACGACTGGCGCGCTTTTTCTCCCAGGAGCCGGACGGCAGCGCCTACCGCATCCAAAAGAGCATCCGCGACAGGGTGATCTTCTCCGAGCAGGATGTGATCAAAGACCCGCCGTTCTCCAAACTCGACTTGATCAGTTGCCGCAACCTATTGATCTATATGGGAGGGGGACTACAGAAGAAGCTTTTCCCCCTGTTCCACTACGCGTTGAACCCGGGCGGCATGCTTTTCCTGGGCACGTCGGAAACCGTAGGCGAGTTCGTGGACCTTTTTGCCGCGTTGGAGCGCAAGTCGAAGTTGTATCAACGCAGAGAGGAGGTCGCCGGTGCACACCGCGGGCTTCTCCCGCTCCCGCCGGGAGATGGACCTGTCGCACGGCCCTCCGGGAAGGCGCCCGGCGAAAGCAAGGTCCCGGTGCGCGAGTTAACCGAGCGGGCGCTGCTCGAACAGTACGCCCCGCCCAGCGCGGTGGTCAACGAACGCGGTGACATCTTCTACCTCCACGGCCGCACCGGCAAGTATCTGGAACCGGCTCCGGGTGAGGCTGGCATGAACATTCTGAAGATGGCCCGTGAAGGGTTGCGGCCGGACTTAGCCACCGCCCTGCACAAAGCGGTGGCGCTCAAAGCGCAAGTGCGCCACCCGGGCCTGCGGATCAAAACCAACGGCGATTTTACGATTGTCGATCTGAGGGTGCAGCCGGTGCCCACGGGCCCGGATTCGGACGTCGCGGCCAAACTGTTCCTGGTCGTTTTCGAGGACGCGCCGGCGCCCGGCCCGCAACTCTCTGAAACGGCCGGCGTCTTGGATGCTGGCGGGGAACCGGGCGAGAACACCGCGGCCGTCGATGCGCGCGTTGCGACGCTGAAGCAGGAACTGCGGGCTAAGGAGGAATATCTCCAGACCACCAACGAGGAACTGGCAACCTCCAACGAGGAGCTCAAATCCGCCAACGAGGAAATGCAGTCCGTGAACGAGGAGCTCCAGTCTACCAACGAGGAACTGGAGACTTCCAAGGAAGAATTGCAGTCGGTCAACGAGGAGTTGGGCACGGTCAACACCGAACTGCAAAACAAGGTGGCCGATCTATCGCGCTCGAACAACGACATGAACAACCTGCTGGCCGGCACGGGGATCGGCACTATCTTTGTGGACCATCAACTGCGCATCCAGCGCTTCACCCCCACGGTGACTCAGGTTATCAACCTGATCCGGACCGACGTGGGGCGGCCGGTGAGCCACATCGTCTCCAACCTGGTGGGCTATGACCGTCTGGTGGCGGACGTGCGGGAGGTGCTGGACAGCCTGGTGCCCAAGGAAGTTGAAGTTCAGACCCAGACGGGCATGTGGTACCTGCTGCGCATCCGCCCCTATCGCACGCTGGAAAATGTAATCGAAGGAGCGGTGATCACCTTCACCGAGATTACTGAGATAAGAAAGGCGCAGGCGGCGCTACGGGAATCCGAGGATCTGCGCCGCCTGGCGGTGGTGGTGCGCGACGCGCACGATGCCATTACGGTGCAGGACCTGGAGGGTCGCATCCTGGCCTGGAATCCAGGGGCGGAAAGGATGTACGGCTGGAGCGAGGCCGAGGCGCTAGGGATGAACATCTGCGACCTGATCCCGGAGGGCCGGCGGGAAGAAGCGTTGGCCGTGCTGCGGCAACAGAGCCGGGCTGAGGTTATGGAGCCGTGCCGCATGCAACGGATCGCCAAAGATGGCCGGACGCTGGAGGTCTGGCTAACCGCCACGGCGTTGGTGAATGGCTCCGGGGGCGTGTATGCCATTGCCACGACGGAGAGAGAGATATACTCAGAAGCATGAAGCCGGAAGGCGCTGCTTCAAATCCGGCTGTCGACCCCACCACCGATCCGGCGGGCTCGCCCCAGGCAGCCTCACTGCAGGCTTTGCGCCAGCGGGCGGAAGCGCTGGCGCAGGAAAGAGCCGGCGGGATGCCGGAGAACCTGGAGGTGCTGGCGCCCGAAGTCGCGCGGCGCGCACTCCACGAACTGCGGGTGCATCAGATCGAGCTCGAGATGCAGAACGAGGAGCTGCGCCGGACCCAGGAGGAACTGGAAGTCTCGCGGGAGCGCTATTTCGATCTGTACGATCTGGCGCCGGTGGGCTATTTCACGCTGAGCGAACCAGGATTGATTCTGGAGGCCAATCTCACTGCCGCCAGAATGCTGGGCGTGGCAAGAGCAACTCTGGTCACGCAGCCTTTATCCCGTTTTGTCCTCCGCGAAGACCAGGACCTCTATTACCTGCACCGCAAAGCGCTCCTGGAAACGGGCGCGCCCCAGGGCTGGGAGTTGCGGATGGTGAAGAAAGATGCCCCGCCATTCTGGGTGCGGGTGGCGGCAAGCACGGCAAGCGGCGCCGGCGGGGCTCCGGTGTGCCGCGCCGTGGTGAGCGACATCACCCAAAGCAAGCGGGCGGAGCAGTTGGTCCAGACGCACAGTGCCGAACTTCAGGAATTCGCCTATGCCCTCACGCACGACCTTCAGGAACCGCTGCGCATGGTGGTGAACTTCAATCAGCTACTGGCACAGGAGTACCCAGGGAAGCTGGGCGAAGCCGGGGAAAAATATATCGCTTATTCCGTCGAAGGCGCTTTGCGAATCGAGGGCCTCTTGAAGGGCTTGCTGAACTACCTGGAGATTGCCGAGGAGGATAGCGAACCCTTATCGCCGACTGACTGCAACCACGCCCTATCGGAGACGCTGCTCTCCCTCCGGACGGCCATCCAACAGAGCGGCGCCACGGTGACCTCCGATCCGTTGCCGACGGTGGATGCCAAAGAGGCCATGCTGATTCAGATTTTCCAGAACCTGGTTGGCAATTCGATCAAATACAGGGGCGAGGCGGCGCCCGCCATCCATATCTCCGCCATCAGAATCGCGGAAGGGTGGCTGTTCTCGGTGAGAGATAACGGCATCGGTATCGATCCGGCAGACGCCGAGTTCGTATTCGGCATGTTCAAGCGTCTGCACCAAAAGGAGACTCCCGGCACAGGCATTGGACTCGCCCTTTGCCGGAAGATGGTGGAACGTCACGGTGGACGCATTTGGGTGGAATCGGAAGTGGGACGGGGCGCGACTTTCAAGTTCACGCTTCCCGCGGAGGGCACGGCCTGAGGGGACCGCCATTGCCACCAGGGAGAGGGAAATAAACTAACAGAGACACTCGATGGATGCAGAGGATCCCCATTCCGGTAAGGTGGCCGGCCCTTCGCCAGAGCCGGCAGGTTCGCCAGTAGCGGACTCCGGGCAAGCCCTGCGCGAGCGCGCGGAGGCGATTGCCCGGAGACAAACCGCCCGGATGCCGGAAGACCTGGAGGCGCTGCCGCCCGAGGTAGCGCGGCGCGCGCTCCACGAGTTACAGGTGCATCAGATCGAGCTGGAGATGCAAAACGAGGAACTGCGCCGGGCGCAAGCGGAACTGGAAGTCTCCCGGGCGCGGTATTTCGACCTGTACGATCTGGCGCCGGTGGGCTATTTCACGCTGAGCGAGAAGGGTTTGATCCTGGAGGCCAATCTGACCGCCGCCAGCCTGCTCGGCGTGTCCAGAGGCGCTCTGGTGAAGCAGCCCTTGTCCAGCTTTATCGTC
>JADGNS010000426.1 GCA_017883355.1 Candidatus Solibacter sp. | reverse complement strand
GACGGTGAAGTATCCGCTCACCACGTCGGCCAGGCGAGCCACCGGCGCGCGCGAGCCTTGCGCCTGCTTCACCAGTTCCACCATTTGCTGAAGCAGCGTGCCGCGTCCCACCTTGGTGGCGCGATACCGGAATGCGCCCGCGCGATTGATGGTGCCGGCGAACACGGTGGCGCCGGCCCGCTTGTCCACCGGCATGCTCTCGCCGGTAAGCAGCGACTCGTCCACCGCCGATTCGCCCTCCGTCACCTCGCCATCCACCGCGATGCGCTCGCCCGGACGCACCACCACGATGTCGCCCACGCGCACCTGCTCGACGGGCGTCTCCACCTCCGCGCCGTCGCGCAGCACGCGCGCCACCGGCGGTTGCAGATCCATCAGCTTGCGGATGGCCTCGCCGGCCTGCCCGCGTGCCCGCGCCTCTAGAAGCCGGCCGAGCAGAATCAGCGCGATGATCACCGCGGCGGCCTCGTAGTACACTTCGTGCCGCCCGCGCACCGTTTCCACCAGCGAGTAGAGGAACGCGGCGCCGGTACCCAGCGAGATCAGCGAATTCATGTTGGCCGCGCCATGGCGCAGCGCGCTCCACGCCGCCAGGTAGAACGGCGCGCCCGCGTACAGAATCACCGGCAGCGTGAGCGCCAGTTGAATCCACGCCGAGTAAGGAACGTGCAGCATGCCGTGCGACATGCCGAGCGCCAGCACCGGCGCCGCGAAGACGGCCGCCACGATGAGACGCCGCCGGTATCCCCGCTCCGCGGCGTCGGCCGGCGCTGCCTTCTCCGGCACGCCGAATCCCAGTTCCTCGATGGCGCCCACGAAATCGCGCACCTGCACCAGGTCCGGGTCGAACTCCACCGTCGCCGTGTTGGTGGCCAGGTTCACATTGGCGCGGCCCACCCCGGGCGTATTCGCCAACGTTCGCTCGATGGTGCGCGCGCACGCGGCGCAGGTCATGCCGGAGACCGGCAGGTCCACGCGCTCGGGGGCCGTCGTCTTCATGCCGGGACTTCGAAGCCCAGTTGCCGCACCGCGGTGGCCAGCGTCTCCGGCTTCACCACATCCGCGTCGTATTCCACGGTCGCACAGGCATTCACCAGGTCCACCGTGGCCTTGGTCACGCCGGGCGTCGCCGAGAGTTTCCGCTCCACGCTGCGCGAGCAATTGCCGCAAGTCATTCCGCCGACGTTCATTTTCAGAGTTTGTGCCGCCATACCTATATGATGCGCCCATGCGGCATACTGGCTCAGGGGGAATTCTTGCTTTTTGCCGATCTAACCCTGGCGCGGCGTCTGGAAACCGCCGAAGCGGCCAACGCGCGCGGCTGCACCGCCATCCATCCGGAGGCCGCCACGCTGGAAGTCGGCGGCGGCTGCGCCGTATTCGTGGGCGCGGAATCGCCGCTCAGCCACGCCGTGGGCCTGGGGCTTAACGGCCCGGTCACCGAAGCGGAGATCGACCGGCTGGAGGCGTTCTACCGCAGCCGTGGCGGCAAGGTCTCCATCGAACTCTGTCCGCTCGCCGACCCCGGCATTCTCGACATCCTGGGCGACCGCGGATACCGCGTGACGGAATTCAATAACGTGCTGGTGAAACGGCTGGCCGGCGCCACGATTGTCCTCACGCCGCGCGTGCGCCGCGCCTTGCGCGACGAAACCGACATCTGGAGCCACACCGTCGGCCGCGGCTTCTTCGAGGAGCACGCTCTCTCCACCGAAGAGATGGACGTCGGCCGCGCCATCTGTGCCATGCCCGGCGCTCTGTGCTATCTGGCCGTGACGGAGAGCGGAGAACCCGCCGGGGGCGCCGCCGCGGCGGTCTACAGCGGCCTTGCCACGCTCTTTGCGGACAGCACGATCGCCCCTCACCGCCGCATCGGTCTGCACCGCGAGCTGATCGCCGCCCGCCTCAATGAAGCGCTCGCCCAAGGCTGCGATCTGGCCACCGCCTCCACCCTCCCCGGCAGCGGCTCGCAGCGCAACTACGAGCGCATGGGCTTCGAGGTGGTCTACACCCGCATCACGCTGGTGGCGGCTCGGGCGACTTGCTAGGCCGAAGTTCCCAAGGGGCGCCCACGAGTTGACTCGGCAGGGCGAATCCGGCGGTTCCGGGCAAAACAGGTTGGATTCGCTGACCGGGCGCGTGTTGGGCGCCGTCTTTGAGGTCACCTATACCCCAGACGCCGGATTTCCGGGTACACCGGGTACCCGCGCGGAGTTAGGCTGGCAGTATGAACCGCCGCCGTTTTCTCGGCTGGGGCCTGTCTACGCCCGCGGCCGCGTTGCTCGCGCAGACGGGGCCCGCGCGCGAAGAACCCGTCGAAGCCATGATGCCGGAGGAGGCGCCCGCCATCGCGCTCAACCATCTGGGATTTCTGCCCGGCGCGCGGAAGACGGTGATTTTCCGCTACTCGGGCGAAGAGGGTCCGGCCGATTTTCAGATCCGCGATATCGCCGGCGGCGCCGGCGCCGTGCGCCAGACGCTCCCCCTCAAACGCCAGAGCAGCGATGTCATCGATTGCCTGGTGGGCGATTTCAGCGCGATCCAACGCGAGGGCATGTACCAGATCTCGATCGCTGGCGAACTCTCCACGCCCTTCTTTATCCGCCCCGACGTCTGGCGCCGCACGCTGCCCAAAGCGGCCGGCTACTACCGCTATCAGCGCTGCGGCGTGGAAGTCCCCGGGGTACACGCCGCCTGCCATCTGGACGACGCGCGGCGGCGCGACAACGGCCAGCCCGTGGACGTCACCGGCGGCTGGCACGATGCCGGCGACCTGCGCAAATGGATGGACGCCACCCTGCTCAACGCCATCGGCCTGCTGCGCCTGGCGCGCAACCTGGGCGCGCAGTGGGATGCCGGCGGCAGCGGCTTGTCCCCACTCCTCGACGAGGTGCGCTGGGGCAATCGCTACTTCCTCAAGATGCAAGACTCCGACGGACTGGTGTGGGCCGACGTCGCCGGCGGCGTCAACGGCGATAACAGCGACAATCACTGGACCGACAATCGCCCCGGCACCGAGGACGATCGTTACCTCAACCCGGCGAAATCCGGCCGCAATCAGGCGCTGTTCGTCACGGTACAGGCGATGGCCGCCCAGGCGTTCCAGGCGACCGACGCGGCTTACGCCAAGCAGTGCCTGGCCGCCGCGCAACGCTGCTGGAGCGCGGCCAAGCACGAGGGCAATACCGGCGATCTGGCCCGCTGGGTGATCGCCGCGCTCGAAATGCGCGCCGCCGCGGGCGCCCTGGAAAATGCCCCCTACACCGCCGAAGCGATCCAACTCGGCGCCCGATTGCTGGCGCTGCAAGCCGCCGATTTCGAGGGCGGGCAGAAAGAGATCCGCGGCTTCTGGCACTCTAGCGACCGCGACCGCAATCCCTACACCGACGCCGTGCACTCCGCGCTGCCCCCGCTGGCGCTCCTGGAACTGGCACGCGCGCTGCCCGAGCACCCCAGCGCCCGGCGCTGGCGCGATGCCGTGCGCCTCCATCTGGACGAATACGTGACACCGCTGGTGGCGCACTCCGCCTACGCCATCGTCCCCTTCGGCGTATTCCTGGGGTCGCCCACCGCGGAGACGTACCGGCCGCTGGCGGGAGACCTGACCTATCGCTACTTCATGCCGGTGCGCAAGCAGTTCTGGTGGCTCGGCATGACTTCGCACCTGGAGTGCTACGCGCTCCTGCTCGCCGAAGCCGCGCAGGCATTCGGCCACGCTCCGTACCGCGACCTGGCGTACCGGCAACTGGAATGGGTGATGGGCGCGAACCCCTTCGGCGCCTGCCTGATGACCGGGGAAGGCATGCGCAATCCGTATCCGCACTCGCGTTTCGTCGGCCTGATCCCCGGCGGCATCATGAACGGCATCGCGGGCAATCGCATGGACGCGCCGATTCTCGACATGCAGAATGGATTCGACTGGCGGACTACCGAGTACTGGAGTCCGCACAATGCGTATTACCTGTGGGCGGTATCGACGCTGGCGCGGCGGGCATAAATCCCCACCCGTACCATTACGCACATCGGCACACCAGATGCACCAGACCTTTCCATGAAGGTCTGCGTCCTGGCGCTCCTTACAATCTCATTCCTCCACTCCGCCGACCAGCGCCAACTGGCGCTCGCCCTGAAGGCGCAGGCGGATTTCGCGCGCGTCGAGACAGCGCTCCGGCCGCGCATTCCCGATGCCGATGTGTGCATGCAGTCTCAGGCAGCCGCCCTGGCCGTGGGTCCGCCGGAAGAACTCGCGCTGCTGGACTACCGGAAAGGCTATTGCGCCTTCGCCGCCGCCGCGGCCACGCAGGACCCTCGCCAGTTTCTCGCCGCGGCCGGCGAATTCGACAAGGCCATCGAAGCCTGGCCGGGGCGTGTTCGCAAGGGCGCGAAGCACGCGGCGCCTGAACCCGTGCCGGCGGCACTGCGCGTATTCGCCGGCATTGCCCGTCTGCACGCCGCCACCGAAGTCGCTGCGATGGACGCCGCGCGCCAGGAAATCGCCGCGGCCCTGCCCTCGCCACCGTGTAATTCTAACCTGATGCCCGCCACCTTCTGCGCCGGTTTGCTGTCTGCCGGAGCCCAATGGCTGGGATGGATCGCGCTGCGCGAGAACCAACTGGACGCAGCGTCGGGCCATTTCTCGAGTAATCTCACCTCCGGCTGGAGCGCGTGGGTGCAGGGCCGTCACGATTTCGACGCCGGCAGGTTCGACGCCGCCGCCCGGCAATATGCCAGCGCCATCGATCGCTGGAAGCAGATCTGGCAGGACGAGGGTCCCACTCTTCTCCAATCCCTCGGACCGCGGCCGCAGCGTGCCGCCGCGCTCGCCGATTGGGCCGGTGCGCGCATGCTGGCGGGAGATCTGGACGGCGCCATCCTGACACTCGATGCCTCCCTCCAGGCCGATTCCACCAGTCCTCACGCCCTGTTCCTGCGGGCTCGCGCCAAGGAACTCGCCGGCCGCAAGGACGAGGCCCTGGCGGACTACAACCTGGCCAGCCGTAACGCCTTTGCCGCCGCGCAGGATCTGGCCTCTGGCGAAGCCCACCTCTATCGCGGCATCGTCCTCTTCCGCCGCCAGGATTTCGCCCGTGCCGAGGAGGAATTCGCCAGCGCGCTGAATTTCGAGATGACCGGCGCGCTGCGCCCCGACGCCAGCGCCTGGCGCCATCTGGCGGCTGTGGCCGGCGGCTCCTGCGGCTCGGCCCGCCAGTCGCTGGACCTTGCGCTGACCAAGGTTTCGCCGTTCTTCCCCCACGCCGAAGCCCGTTCCCTGGCCTTGGCCTGCGGCGGCGCCTGAATCCGCT
>JADGNS010000425.1 GCA_017883355.1 Candidatus Solibacter sp. | reverse complement strand
TGTCGGCCACCGCCACGACGGCTCCCGCCTGGCCGAGGGCAAAGGCCAGCGCCCGTCCGATACCCTGGCCCGCGCCGGTCACCAGCGCCGTGCGGCCGGCAAGACCGAATCTCTCCAGAATCGGGCGGGCACCAAGCACGGGATCCGTCGTGCCGGCGGTCTCCGGGTTCTGCGAGGGTTGTGGGTCGTGGGAAGGCTGGTTTCTCATCGTGTTCCTCTTCTACCACCGTACACCGTGTGCCGCATCGGGCGTCGAACCGAACTGCACCGCCTGAACAGCAGTCGTCGGGATGCTTAAACGTTTTCGGGAAGGTCAGGCGGAGCCGCGCTGATGAACATCCGGCTTGGGGGCTGACATACGGGCGTGGGACGCAACGGGCGTCATCGCGTGCTCCACTGCGGACAGTCTGAGTTGACTATGCCGGCGTTCACCCGGCGATGACGCCCGCATCCGCCAGTCTGGTGGCATCGAGCGGGATCACCTGGCCATCCACTCCGCCGATCACCTCGGCCGTGTGCTGATACGCCGGCACGCCGCCGGTGACGTAGTGCGTCACGCGGCCCGTCCCGCCGGGCGAGTTCATAAACGCGCGCGACACCACTTCAGCCGTGACCTCCGCGCTCGACACTAGCGTCACCCCCGCGCCCACCACGCGCTGGATGACGGGCGCAAGCACCGGATAATGCGTGCAGCCCAGTATCAGTGTGTCAATCTGGGGCATGCCGGACAGGTAGTGCCGGGCCAGGACTTCGGCCTCGCTCGAATCTGACAGCGCTTCTTCCACCAGGTGGACGAACATCGGACAAGCTTGCGCCCACACAACAAGCCCCGACGCGATCAGCTTGCTCTGGTACACGCCGCTCGCAATCGTTCCCTTCGTGCCGATCACGCCGACGTGCCCGGTCCGCGTCACGCGCCGCGCCGCCTCAACGCCGGGGTCAATCACGCCCCACACCGGAACCGGCATCCGCTCTGCGAGGTCCGGAAGGGCACACGCCGAGGCGGTATTGCAGGCTATCACGATCGCCGAGACGTCAAGTTTCTGAAGAAACCAGGCGATCTCGTTGGCGAAGCCGCGCACCATTTCTTTCGGCTTGCGTCCGTAGGGGACGCGCGCGGTGTCGCCCACGTAGACGAAGTCGCTATGTGGAAGCCTGCCGCGCAGTGCCTTCAACACGGTGAGTCCACCGACGCCCGAATCGAAAATACCGATAGGCTTGCTCATGCTTGTTTCGAGCCGCTCTCGACGGTCCAGATCGCGACAGTCACTCCCTATATTGTAGGGGACTCGATCGCTCCGCCCATTCGAACCGGGCGTGCGTCTTTGCGAGTGGACGCGGAACTCCTCCTTATGCGTACAGATCCGGGATGACTTTGCCCTTGCCGTCCTTGGTCACATACACCGGCCGCTTCTCGGTTACGAAAAACTGAGTGGGCGCGATCCCCATCGCCTGGTACATGGTGGCGTGCAGATCCTCCAGCGGCACCGGGTTTTCGATGGTGGTGCACGGGCGTTCGTCGGCGGTCTTGCCGTAAACGAAGCCGCGTTTCATGCCGCCCCCGAACAGCAGCACAGACCCGGCCGCCGTGAAGTGGCGATGCATGCCATAGTGCATCGGCACGGTCATCACGTCCGGCGTATTCGACTGGTCGCGGACCTCTTTGCCGACCTTGCCTTCCGTAATCGCGTCGCGGCCGAACTCGCTGGCCAGCACCACCAGCGTCCGGTTCAGCAACCCGCGCGCCTCCAGGTCGAGAATCAACTGCGCCACCGGCGCGTCAATCGCTTTCTTCATCATCGCCAGCCGCTCGTGCCCATCCTGGTGGCAGTCCCAATAGCGGAAGGGAATGTACTCCGTGGTGACCTCCACGTAGCGCGCGCCCGCCTCCACCAGTCGCCGCGCCAGCAGGCATCCCTGGCCGAACCGGCTGGTGTTGTATACGTCGAAGTTCTTCTTCGGCTCCAGCGAAAGGTCGAAGGCCTTCGCCGAAGGCGACGTCAGCAGCCGGTCCGCCGAATCCATCGCGCGAAGCATGGATTCGCGCTGGAAATCGCCGCCGTACTGGTAGATCGGCTGTTGCGCCAGCACCTGCTCATAGAGGCGGCGACGGCTCGTGAAGCGCGCGCTGCCCAGGTCCGCCGGCGGCCGCACCGCCGAGGCCGCATCCTGCGGATCGGCGATCAGGAACGGGGCGAACTCGGTGCCCAGGAACCCCGCCGTGTGAAATGCCTTGATCGACGCAGCCTCTCCGCCGATCTCCATATTCTGGCCGATCGAAAGAAACGGCGGCACCGTCGGATTCCTCGGCCCAAGGGTTTTCGCGATCACCGAACCGATGTGCGGAACCGCTATCGATTGCGGCGGGATGTAGCCGGTGTGCCAGTGAAACTGGTGGCGCGAGTGCAGGATGAAACCGAGGTCGGCCCCCTGGAACGTGCGAATCAGCGAACCGCGATCCATCACCTGGGCCACCCGTTCCAGGCCCTGCGAAATCTTGATATTGTCCACCGCGGTATCGATCGCGGGGAAGGTGCTGAGTACGCGCTCCGTGCGCACGCCCGGCTCGAACGGCGTGTAGCGCTTGGGATCGAAGGTTTCGGTCTGCGCCATGCCCCCCGCCATCCACAGCACGATGATGGAATCGGCGGTGGCCTTGGTTGCGGCGCGCGCCAGTTGCGGTTCGCGGGCGGCGAGCGCGGCCAGCGCGCCCGCAGCGCTCACCCCCATAAACCCGCGGCGCGTAATTTTCGAGGCGATCAGTCTTTCGTCGGCGTTCATTGGATACTCCGCTAGCGCAGCAGTTGAAATTCCGGTGTCATCATGACGGACCACAACAGGTCGGCAAGGCCGTCGGTCGATGGCTTGGACGGACGGCGGGGATCGCGCAGGGCGGCTTCGGCGATGCGGCGTTCCGCGGGCGTAGGCGCACGCCCCAGCGCGTACCAGTAGACACGGTCCACGGTTTCCGAGACCGTCTGGAGCACGGGACCGGCCGGCAGCGGCGTTTCCGGTTTCGGAGTGACCAGGCGTTCCATGCCGGGCTGCCGGTCGAAGACGAAGAAGCGGGCCAGTACGGTCTCGCCTTGCGTCAGCGGTACGGCCTCGTGGCCCGGCGCCGCTTTGAAACGCGTAAACCCAAGACCGGCGATATCGTACACCACCATCGAAGAGAGCTTCACGCGCAGCGCGGGTACATCGTTCTCGGCCATTCCGAAGATGGCGATGGACGAAGGGTCCTCGCGAAGTCCGGAACTGACGACCGGCTTCAGCGCGGAGAGCGGTGTCGCGCCGTTGGGCCCCACCAACTCCGGCTGCACCCACAGGGGCGCGGCCTTGTCCGGCGCCGTGGAGAGCGAATCCTGCACAATCAGGTAGAGCTTTTCCGACTGGGAAATGTCGATGTCGAAAGCGATGGGTGCGCCGCGGCCGCCGTTGGCCTGGCGCGCCATCAGGCTCATCGGCTCCGGCGGCAACTCGCCCAGCATGTTGCGGGCTCCGCGCCACAACCAGTGAGTCAGGGTTTCGCCGTTCACCAGTTCCAGCGCCTGGATCGTGGTGGCCTGGGTATCGCGGGTCGAATAGACCTGGTCGCGAATGGGCCGCCCCAGCGCGCGCTCCAGGTTGCTGCCCGCGATGCGCCACGCGCGGGAATAGGCGCCCGGCGGAACGGGAATCGGTTCGTTTGGAATGACTGCACCGACGATGGGAAACGCGCCGCCGGCGGCAGGGTCTCCACGCCCGCCGGGAATCTGGCCAGGCGGGCGCAGCCCGGCTCCATCGGAGGGAGCTCCGGAAATGATGGCCGGTCCGCCGCGCCCGCCACCTCGACCGGCCAGGTTGGCCCCGCGCCCGGGAACCACGTGCCACTCGCCGGTAATAGCTGCCACGGCGTCGGAGAATTGCTCCGCGGTGAGACGCCGCAGCTCCGGTCCTCTAAAGGTGAATTCCTTCTCCGGCTCGCCCTTGCGCGGGACCGCGGGAAGCTGATAGGTGCGCGACTGAAGGATGGTACCGATGAGCGCTTTCAAATCGTACCCGCCGGCAACGAAGTCGCTCGCCAGCCAGTCCAGCAGTTCCGGACTCCAGGGTTCGCCATCCATCTCGTCCACATTCTCCACGATGCCCCGGCCCATCAGCCGCTGCCAGACGCGGTTGACCACGGTGCGCGGCATACGGCCGTTGCGCGGATCGGTAAAGATCGCCGCCGCCGCCGCACGCCGGTCGGCAGGGGAGAGCGAGTTCAACGGGCGGTCGAGCGCGGGGAAAAGAAACCCCGCCGCCGCATACTCATCCTGCGCGATGTCGCAGCGGTAGAGCCGCAACTGTTCTTCGCTCGAGAAGTACGCGGCCAGGGAATAGGCGTCTTTCAGCTTCCACTTGCTGATGAAGCTGTCGTGGCAGGAATTGCACTTGAGATTGACTCCCAGGAACACCTGCGCCGTATTCTGCGCAGCCTGCAGCGCGGGCGTCTGGCTGGCGCTCACCGTGCCGCGCCAATTGACGCCGATCAGGAAACCCTCGGGATCGGTGGGCTCGGTGGGATTCAGAAGCTTGGAAACCCATTCGTTGTACGGCTGGTTGGCGATGAGCGCGCCGAGCAGCCATTCGGTGATGCTCTTGCGGCCGGCGGTCTCGGAGTAGTAGGTCACGCCTTCGTCGTTGCGCAGCAGATCGTTCCAGTAGGAGATCCAGTGCTCGGCGTACTTCTGATTGTCGGATAGCAGTTGGGACACCAGCCTGGCGCGCTTGCCGGGCGTGTTGTCGGCGAGAAACGCGCGCAGTTCGGCCGGCGGGGGAAGCAGCCCCTGCACGTCGAGGTACACGCGGCGCGCGAAGGCCCCGTCGGAGACTGCCGCCGGCTCGGCGACACCGTGTGTCGCCAGGTAGCTCGCCGTGAAACGGTCCAGCGGCTCGGACCAGCTCCGCCACGGCGAACCGGGCAGCGGCGGACGTTCCAAAGACAGCGGCGGTTCCCACTTCGCCTTGGCGGGCGCGGCGCCGGGTGCGGAGCGCGCGCCCTGATCGATCCACGTAGTGAGGATGCCGATTTCCGCCGCGCTGAGGGCGGGTCCGCCGATGGGCATGCGGGTTGCACCGGAACCCGTGATGCGCTGCACGATCAGGCTGTCGCCGCTGGTGCCGGGCTTCACCGACGCGCCGCTGCGCCCGCCATTGAGGACGTCGCCGTACGTGGCCAGCGAAAGTCCGCCGGAGCGTTTCTCCTGGCTGTGGCAAACCAGGCATTTGGCGGCGAGGATGGCGTGGACCTGCCGCGTGTAATCCACCGTGCCCGCCGCCGGCTGGGAG
>JADGNS010000424.1 GCA_017883355.1 Candidatus Solibacter sp. | reverse complement strand
TCTTTCACGCTTTCGTCAAGAAGACCCAACGGACGCCGCCTCTCGAAATGGAGCTTGCACGAAAACGTCTCAAGGAGCTTCTCGATGCGTAGACTCAAACCGATCGTGGCGACGACACCAGAAGAACTGGCCGGGGCGCTGGGGCTCTCCGCCGTCGCGGCAAAAGAGTGGCAGGTTCAACACGCCCTGCTCAAACGTCTAAAGGAAATCGTCCGCCGGCAGGAGATCACTCACGCGGAGATCGCGAGGCGCGCAGGCACTGCGCGAACCAGGGTGACTGCCATTCTGAACGACGATCTCGAACACGTGTCGAGCGACCTTCTCATTCGCATTCTCGCCTCGCTGGGCTACCGCGTGAGAGTGTCCGTAGTCAGATCTGACGCGGCTTAGAGGCGAGGCCCGTTCCGTGAGCGGCGTTTCACGGGAGGAATCCGGTAGGACGAGGGGAAGCGGCTACGTGTTGGGCGGTGAAGCGGGCGCCCGCCTTTCAGGGCGGCTCGGCATGAAGACCAGCCCCGACACGGTACTGCGCAGAATCAAGCTGGGTCCATCCGTGCCGGTATCCGGCGTCAAGGCGGTCGGTGTTGATGACTGGGCGTGGCGTAAAGGCCAGCGCTACGGGACTATCCTCGTCGATCTGGAACGCCATAAGCCTGTTGACCTGCTGCCGGATCGCTCTGCCGATAGCCTTGCAGGGCGACCTCCTTCGCACCTGCGGCAGCAGTCTGGTCCGGGAAGGCGAACAGCCGCAATCCGGGTGTGTACGCGGGGGAGGAGTCGGACTGCGTGCGCGAGAAATTGGCGCTAGGGATATGAAATGCAGCTTCAACATCCAGCGGCAACTTCCGAACACCAGCGTAATCGAGCCGGCGAAGCTGTACTGGTAGACTTGAACTTCGGGGTGGGCGAGCGCCTGCTTCGAGATTCAATTTCGAATACCCTATGTGATGAGAGAAGGGACCGGGTTCCCGACTACTAGTAGTTTTTAGTGACGAAAAGGAGAGTAAATGTCCATAGAAGAAAACGCAATTGGGCGACGTTCGCTTCTGAGGAGCGGCGCGACAGCCGCGGGGCTTGGTCTCTTGGCTGACCTCGAAGCTTATCCCCAGAATGTCAACCGGAATTCACTTCCGTCGGACTTGAAAGTCACTGACATGCGCATCGCCGTTCTTAGAGGGCCGCAGGGCCAGGCGGGCGGGGCGCCGGCGGGCGCCCGAGGCGGCAGGGGACCGCTGCTTCCTCCGACTCCCGGCACGGGAGGGGCATCAGGCGGCACGATCGTCGTCCGAATAGATACCAATCAGGGGATTTCGGGTTACGGCCAGACGATTGGGGACGGCCCCCAGCCTAACTACGTGCTGACGCATAAGACCCGAGTGGTCGGCGAGAATCCCTGCAACGTTGACAAGATCTTCCGCAAGATCAAGATCCACGGCGCGTATAACCGTCGGGGGAGCGGCGTCAACGCGATTGAGAACGCGTTATGGGATCTGGCCGGCAAAGCTTATGGCGTGCCGATCTACCAAATGCTTGGCGGGAAATTTCGCGACAAGGTCCGCATGTACACCGAGGGTGACCCGCGCTCGAACGACATCAAAGACATCGCCGCCGATTATAAGGAGAGAGTCGCCGCGGGGTTTACGATGCTCAAAATGGACCTGGGCGTAGCTCGCATCCTCCAAGGCAAGCGGGGCACGATGTTTGCGCCGGCAGGCTATAACGGGGAACCGGGGGAAGGCCCCGAGAACTACTATCAGGGATTGGAACTCAGCGACAAGGGATGTGAACTCGTAGCCGACTACGTCGCTTCGATTAAGGAACTCATGGGCGACGCCGCCGACATTCCCATGGGTCACGACCATTTCGGGCACCTCACCGCGAAAAGTTGCATCAAGCTGGCTAACGCGCTGGAGAGGGTCACTCCCTCGACTTTGGAAGACATGGTCCCGTGGTTCCGGGTAGAGGAGTGGAAGCTCATCACCAATTCGATCAGGGTACCCACCTTGACCGGCGAAGACGCCTACCTGGTGGAATCGCTCGAGCCGCTTTGCCAGGCGCGTGCAGTCGATTATATCCACCCGGATCACCTTGTTATCGGCGGCTGTCTCGAATTGAAGAAGACCGCCGACATGGCGGCCAAGTATTCGGTGGGGATGATGGTCCACAGCAACGCTACCCCGATCGGCTACGCAGCCGGCGTGCACGCGATAGCCGCCTCCCAAAACTTCCTCGCCATGGAATGGCACCAGCCGCAGCCAGCCTGGCACAAAGACATAACCGACGCAGGGGACCTCGTGGTTAAGGGTTACATCCCCGTTCCGACGGGGCCCGGCTTGGGCATCAAAGTCAATGAAGAAGCGATGCGCCCGCTCTGCAGGCAGGGTGAGTTCTTCACCGATCCTACGACGTATTGGGATTCGCAAACCGGCGGAGACAAGACGTATACGTAAGAAAAGGGAGGACGTCGAGGCGAGCCTTACACCTTCGGGTTGTGACTGGAGGTATATAGGCTTAATTATCCTGTTGTGCCCGGCGAGCCGGAATTACAGCATAATTCCCGATCGCCGGGCTCCTTCGCGGCGCCATGCCGTGTAACCAACCACGCAGGAAAAACCTGAAGAAAACGATTCTAATTGCATGGACCGCATGCACGGGTTTGTGGCCTGCCTTTGGCCAGGTCAAACAGACAAAGGAACAGATCCCGTTTAACGAGTCGCAGTGGACAGGCGAACGCTTCCCCGACGGCAACCGAAGGCGCAGGATGATCTGCTCACACGCGCGCTGCGCCTTCGCAGCCCTGCCTATCGAGTCCTCGCAACCAGCAGTTTGCCTGTGTGCAGGAGCCGGGCGGAGGAGGTCTTCGGCGCTCGCGAGAAGTTCTGGCGAGCGCCGAGGGTCTCAGTCCTTGAGCTGCTGTCTGCCAGCCTCTCACTCGAACATTGGCTGGTTGTCGCCGACGATCCGGGCTGAATTGGACACCCTGATGATGAGGTGGCGATAGGTCCTCCCTGACGCCGCAGTATAGACCGAACTGCCGCGCCTCCCAGATGGTCGCCGGTCGCGCCGTCGCCAGAACTCCGCGGCTGACCCTCTACAGCGTGCCGTTACCACAACAGGTCTTCACCGGCGGCTCCGCTGCCGTGTGGCGAACGGGTCCTTCGTCTACTCAGGCTCCCGGCGAGCCTTCTTACGATTGCGTTTACGGGCCAAGGCCTGTTTTACGCGGAGTTTCTGGCCTGGCTTCAGATAGAATGAGTGCCTTTTGACTTCGCCGATGATGTTCTCCTGAATAACCTGCCTCTTGAAGCGGCGGAGCGCGTTCTCAACCATTTCGCCATCTTGGAGCCTCACCTCAGCCAATTGGCACCTCCATCCCGCGCCGATCTTCCCGCAGGCATCATTTTGCCTCTTCCGAGGGCGGAGGGGCCTCTTCCGGGATCGGCGGGGTCTCGTGCTGCGCCAGTTTTTCCGTCAGTTCCTTGCCGGGCTTGAAACTCGCATCCCGTTTGGCGGCGATGGTGATGGTCTCCCCGGTGCGAGGGTTGCGGCCTTGGCGCTCTTTCCTCTCTTTCACAATGAAGCTGCCAAACCCCCGTAGGTCCACCCGTTCGTTTGCTTGGAGCGCTTCCGCGATCAGGTCCAGAACAGAGTCCACCGCGACTGCAGCCGCAGCCCTCCCCAATTCAGTCTTGGCCGCGACCTTTTCAATCAATTGCAGTTTTGTCATCTTGTTTCAGTTTAGCGGTTTGCGCGGTTAAGCATGCTCCGCGTCGCAGATCGCGGTGCGCTGCTTTCCTATTAGATCCACATCCCGGACGCGAACCGGGCGGCGATAACCCCCATCCCCTGCCAGAAAGGAGTCCAAGAAATCCCCCATCCCCCCTGAACACATCACCGTCGCAAGAAGATACCTGAAGCAGCCGGAGTTGGTGCTGGAGAGAGTCGCCGAGTCGTACACTGGCCCGAAACGGCCTTCGAGGGAGTATCGCTGAGCCGGTGTCCCAAAGCCGTTAACGTCTTCGCCACCAGTGAAGGGCCCTCGCCCGTCTCAAGGACTCCGCAGGAACCTTCGATAGGCGCCGTTGTTGTACGTGCTCCACGGCTGGAAACCACGCTCCTGGTAGAGCTGATACGCAAAGTCGATGTTGGCCCGGCAGTCCAGCAAATCCCGCAGGTTCAGTCCGACCCGCGTCAGGTGCACCGTGTTGATCTGGAAATAGCCCCAATCCAGGGTGCCGTCGGAGTTGTAGTGATAGATCTCGCAAGCTCCCTTCGGATTCTCAGCGCGTTGAATTGCGAGGGCAACCCGGCAGGTCGAACCGAATTTGTTGCAGGCGTACTGCTGGTAGGCCGTTAGGCGACGGCCGAATTGATCGGCTTGGGCTTCCATCGCGTCCTCGCCGGCGGTTTTGGCGGCAACTACGAGCGGCCACTGAAAGTGGATTCGCACCGGCGACTGAAGGCTGAATGTGTATTGGTTACGGAGTACCAGGACGGCGAGAGTGGCGGTCACCGCCACAAGCAGCACAACGCCGCCAACAACAGGGGAGACCGGCGATGTTGGCCTGCCTCCCCGCGTTGGCCGTTTCCGAAGTGAGGATCTGGCTGTCATGTGGCTGCGCCGCTCCGGTAATGGGTCGATGGCGGACGGAGATTGTGGTGAAATTGAATCACTTCGCCAGATTACTACGGCGACGGGCAACGCCCTCGCAACCTGCCTTCGAGTACCGATTACGGGTGCCGGTGGGCCGCCGGCATCCCGAGGCTCCGCACGGTGTCCTTATCGAAGTCGAACTCGATTAGGACCGCAGCCGCGTCGCCGACCACCCTCCCCTCGTGCCATGGCTCGATCGCCACCGCCTGTGGAGCAACGAATTCAAGGGTGCAGCCGTCCGAGTATTGGATATGGATTTGACCGCAGACCAGGAACCCGACATGAGCGGTGCATGCAGAGATCGGTGCCGACGATCGCTTTCATATGCGTGGACCAGCGAAACCCATGCCAGTAGATCACCCACTACCGGCGGCAGGCGCCGGCCCGCACCACGTCAATCTGGACACCGCCGATTTCGCGGCATTGGACGCCGGTGCGATCAGTGGATCGTTGACGTTCATGGACTTCTCCGCGTGCTGTTGCGGTTGAATTCTATCAGAGTTGCCGGAGGATGCGGAACTCGGCTGCCAGGGGTATTTTGAGCGTGAAGGGCGCTACCAATACCTGAGGCCAGTCGTTTCGTTCCGTGCACGGCGTTTGCCAGGAGTGATCTGTTCCAACCCAACCAAGTGCGGCGTCTGCCGTAGGTTGCTGCTCAAAGGCG
>JADGNS010000423.1 GCA_017883355.1 Candidatus Solibacter sp. | reverse complement strand
GGTCGCCGGGAGATTTTTCGAGCGCCTTCCGAATCGCCTTTTCCAGTACGGGTGGCACGTCCGGCCGCCATGAGGAGACGTCCGGTGCCGGATCGTATACGATGGCGTGCGCGACTGCAACCGGCTGACTCCCCTTAAAAGGCAGAACTCCGGTCGTCATTTCAAATAACACCACGCCGAGCGACCAGATGTCCGTGCGGGGATCGACGTGTTGTGCGCGCGCCTGTTCCGGCGACATGTAGGCCGGAGTTCCCGAAGCGTGACCGGCAACGGTCAGGCGCGTCGCTCCCGGCAGGAGGGCGAGACCAAAGTCCAGGATCGAGACATGCCCGTCGGAGCCGATCAGAATATTGCTGCTCTTGATGTCGCGGTGGACGATGCCCAACTCATGCGCCCGCTCCAGCCCGCTGGCGACTTGGATCCCGATGCGGATCGCGTCCTGGATCTCCATCCTTCCGCGCGCGATCTTCCGCGTCAACGTTTCGCCTTCGAGGTATGCCATGGAGATGAAGATCTGGCCCTCGGCTTCCTCGACGTCATAGATCGGGCAGACATTGGGGTGCCGGATGCGAGCTGCGGCCCGCGCCTCGTTGAGGAAACGCTCGCGGTCGCAATCCTCGAACGAGTCCGGGGGCAGGAACTTGAGAGCTACCGGACGATCGAGGCGGGTATCCTCGGCTTGATAGACCACACCCATCCCGCCTTTGCCGATCTGGCGGACAATGCGATATCGCGAGATGGTATCGCCGCTCTTCACTAGTCGCCGGATGCGGGAGGCGCAGGCCGTCTCACCATCTGTTCGCTGGTTGCCACAATCACTGGTTCCAATCCGTTCGCGCCCGGCAATGCGGCGAAGCCATTGATGGACAGAAGGAGAAGTTCTGGATCATCCTCAAACAGCAGAGTGCTGTCCACCGGCACGGTGAACGATGAGGGCGCGTCCGGCCCGGCCGCGATCGAAAGGGCCAACCGGGAATTAATAAAGAAACACAATGTGTCCACGTTTTTGAGATCGAGTCCCACCTGCAGGGCGGCGCCATCGGGGAGCGGAGCCGCACTGCGGACGCGCAAGAGGAATTCCTTGCCCGCACCCAGCATCCGGCAGGCGTGGCTGATCACCCCGGGGAAGCCGTCCATCAAACTCTCCGCCGAGTCCGGCGGGAAATAGAGATCGGCGGTCACCCCTGCGTCTTCCAACGCGACGCCGGAATTGATCCCCGTCCGGATGCAGCGCCGGATCGCCAATCTCAGGGTGACCCCGTCCGGCAACTTCTGCCAGGGCAGGTCAGGCGTGACAGGCAGCTTGCGAAGGATGTCCTGGTGGGTCCAGACGTTGCCACCCCCGCCGCCGGTGGACGGATCCACTCCAATCACCGCACCGATCTCATGATCCTGGTACGCCGCGGCGAAGATATCGCCCGCGCTGTAGGTGGATACATCGGTCAGCAGCACGGAGCGCCCTCGAAACACCCGGCCGATTCTGTTGGCGTCATCAATGGGTGTCAGTTGGTGGCCGGCCGTAAGCGGGCCGCCATTCTTCGCCGAATCCTCCACGTCATCGATCCACGGCTGCAACTCCAACAAGGCGTCCGGAAGCATGGCTTCCTGTTGGACCGTCAGGGGCACGTTATGGCGGCTTTCGTCCCGGAGCAGGCGCAGCATCGCTTGAACGGCGGGGGTGTTGGCCAGGTGGAAAAAGGCTGGGGTGATGCGGCGGTCCGTGAGCATCTGCGGCATGCTCTCGGCGGCCCGAATATCGCCTCCCGGATTGCCGCGAACGTCAAGGACCAGACCGTCGGGAGCCTTATCGTTCATTAAGGTGAGGATGCGGCGGAATTCCGCAATCATTTGATCGGCGCCGGCGCCTTCTCCGGTGAAGGTCCGGATCTTGAGGTACCCGAACTTTGCGTCCGGCCGGCTTTCGTCGCGGAGGATGTCCGGGGCCGGAACGCCAGCGCCTGCAATCCCGCCGGTGTACTGGAAAACGAAAACGGACGGAATCTTCGACACGCGTGTCAAATCGACCTGCGACGTCGCGCCGTCTCCGGCGTCAGGCATGACCGAGAAGGGCGTCAGGCCCAGCCCCATCTCGATTCGGCGCTGCTCGTGGAGATCTTCCCGGTGGACCAGAATGCCGTTCATGCTGGCCGTCGCCTGGAAGGGTGCGCTGACACTGAAGGCACTCGTGGGGATAACGCTGCTATCGCCCAGGCCGGTTGCTACGGCCCAGGGAAACCGGATCGCTTTGATCTCGCTGGATCCCGGCGGGCGGTAATGGATGGTCGTCGTCTCCTCGCCGAACGGCCAGCCGGGAGGTGAGGAGCGGTTGTCCCCGGCTCCGTCATCTCCGACGGCCGGCATCTGCTCGAGCGGCACCATACTGGGGAGCGGGCAAAAAGTCAGCGGGCGGACCGTGGCACAGATGGCTCCGCGAGCCGCCCTGCTGACAGGGTTGCCGGCCGGGAGCCGATCTGGCGACTCCTGGATGTAGAGCTGCGCCGCGAACCAGTTCACATGGGTAATGGTCGCGCCGGGAGCGAATAGCGGATGGCCGAAGCTTCCGTCCTCCTGCGTCTTCATTAACCGCGTCACCGCAAACCGGTTGCATCCGTCCTTATCCTGGTAAGCTCTCAACTGAAAGGGCAGAAACGCGACCGCTCCCCCGTAAGGTGGGGGGACTCCGTAAATCGTATGCGTGTCGACGACGCTGTTACAAGCCCGGATCATCGAATTGTGAAATTGCACTTCCGTTGTGGCGGCCAGTATCGCCCGCAGTTCACGCAAGTCCTGCAGCGGGTCAGCAAAGCTGAACTGCTGTTGCTTGAACGGGAGATGCGGATACAGGTGTTGGAACATCAGGATGGCTTGGTCCACGATGGCCGTTTTCTGCTCGATGGTCAGCAGAGGAAAAGGAAACCCGCGAATGAACTCCGCGAGCGGGTATATCTCCAAATCAGGCAGTTTCAGCGCCTGCCGCTCACTCTTCAGCATCTCCCACGCCTGGCGAGTCAAGTCCGAACCATCTTCGACCGCCAGCCCGTCCGGGATTGGTTCATCCACCATCCTTTGATCCACGATCCATTCCGGGATCAGATCACGAATACCGGGATTAGTAGCCGACGCTGCCATATCGGGGCCTTCAAGAATACTCCTCATTATAGGTGAACCCGCGGCCTGGCTCAGGACAACAATCAACTCTCTGGCCATCGGACATCGCGGCAACCGGGCCCTTCGCTCTTCACGCGGCTTGCCGGAGGCCAGCTTTTATGGGAGACGTGGCCGATACGAATTGAGGACAGTTGGTCGGCAAACCGGAGACTGGCTGCCAGCCGCCGATCTTGCCGACTTCCGGTTTGCGCGGTGCCCCCGCGTCGCCTAAAGCGGCGATCGTGTCGCTGATGGCGCGCTCCTGGGAACACACAGGATCAGCAGCCCTCCGGCAAGCGCTGAGAGCATCATGAGGGCGAGCCCCGGTGAAAAAGAATTCGTTCGAGTGTGCAAGTAACCGAACAGGAAGGGGCCAGCAAAACCTGCAACGCTGCCAACCGCGTTGATCATTCCCACGGCGGTGGCTGCGGCCGGCTGGCTCAGGATTTCGCTGGGGATCGCCCAAAACACCGGCAGATAGGCAGAAGCGCTGCATACCACGGTGAACAAAACGACTGATAGCACAATGGAGCGGGGTTGGCTCAAGAGGCCGAGCAGCCCAACAGCCGCGAGAAACAGCGGGGTGGCTGCGTGCCAGCGTCTTTCGTTGCTCTTATCGGAATGCCAACCATTGACCAGCATCGCGAGGAAGGCCACCAGGTACGGCGCTGCGCCGAGCAGGCCGACACGCCCATCCGTAAGTCCCGACTGGCGTTTCAGCATGGTTGGGAACCAGAAGACAAAACTGTACGTCATGAAATAAATAAGAAAGGTCAGCAACGCCAGCAACTGGGTTGTGCCAGACCGGAACACCTGCCACACGGTAATCGCCTGCCTGACGGCCGGCTTGTCCTGCTGCAGCTTCTGTTGAATCCATTGACGCTGAGCGGGAGCCAGCCAGGAGGCTTCGCGGGGCCAATCCGTCAAGAAGAAGAATGCCGCTGCGCCCAACAGAACTGCGGGAATTCCCTCCAGGAAAAACAGCCAGCGCCAACCCTCCAGGGCAAGCCAGTTGTGACTCAGAATCCAGCCGGCGAAGGGGGATCCGATGACAAAAGACAACGGAATGGCGCACATGAAATTACTGGTAGCCTTAGCGCGATCCTCCCGAATGAACCAGTGGCTCAGATAGACAACGACCCCCGGGAAAAAGCCGCCTTCCGCCGCTCCCAACAAGAAGCGCGCCGCGTAAAGTTGGCCGGGAGTGCGGACCAGCGCCGTCAGCGCCGTCAGCAATCCCCACGCGATCATGCTTGCGGAGATCATCCGCCGGGCGCTCCAGCGCTCGACCAGAAGGGCGCCGGGAATCTGCAGCGCAACGTAGCTGACGAAGAAGACGCCCACGCCCAGACCGATCACCCGGTCGCTGAACCCCAGGTCACGAGACATGCCTAGCGCGGCGTAAGCCAGATTGGTGCGGTCCAGATAATTGGCGATGTAAAGGACGAAAAGAAATGGCAGCAACCGCATGGCGATGTGGTGGCGCGTGCGGTCTCCAACCTCAACCGCAGGGGGTGCGATGACGAACGGGGGATCTAAGGCCATTCCGCTTTGTGTCTCCATTACTTCGTATACCAGTGGGTTGGCCCGCGCTTTATCTTCCCGGATAGCCGCGAGCTGGTTGAGGGCGTCCCAGGTGCCGCCAGTATACACCCAACCGGTTCCACAATGCTGCGGATCCGCAAATACCGCCGGATAACCAATTCCCAGCGCAAGACGGCGTGTGCCTGCTTGCGCGGATTGAGACACGCCCGATTGAAGTGACATCCGGCGCGGCACTGCTTTGGCGGTTCCGGCACGACCTTGACCGCGCCCGGCTTGAACAAGTTGAACGGACCACCTGGAGCGCTGGGTATTGCCCGGGCTTTGATCGGGCGCTCGGGATCGGATATGACTGACGCCGTCCAGTTCACCTTGCCGAGAGAGCGCTCTTGACGGATCGTCGGCGACTCGGACAGTGGTCCCTCGGCAGGGAATTGCGGCCGGCTCGGTGACCTGCGCTATTTCGTATTATCGGTAGTCGCCGAGGGCCGATTCGGGAGCTGCCGGGCAGTTCCCGAATGGCGCGTTGACCGACAGGAGCCATCAACCGCGTGGGGAAGTCGTTGGTAAACGCTCGGAGACCAGCGAGGTGCCATTTCGCAAGCCAGTTTCCGGGCGGGCGACGATCCAGCCGG
>JADGNS010000422.1 GCA_017883355.1 Candidatus Solibacter sp. | reverse complement strand
TCGCGGCGTTCTCCGGCGACCGCAGGAAGTTCCTCATTTCGGTGGTCAACCCCACGGAAGAGACCAACAGCTTTACGCCAAAGATCGGCGGCGTCAACCTGCGCGGGCAAGGTAAGCTTTATCGGATTGCGCCGCCCGGTTTCGACTCAACCAATGAAGCCGGCAAGGAGCCTGCTGTCAAAATCGTCGAGAGCCCGCAGAACGGGGTTCCCGCGACCATGCAAGCGCCGCCCTTTAGCGTCAGCCTCTACGAATTTGAAGTTGCGTGACGAGACCCGGCTTGGCGCACATCACCTTCCGCCGTCCGGCGCCACGCTAAGGAAAGGCGGGTTCGGCCTCGGGGGTCCGCCCTAAGAAGGCGGGCCCCAAGGGCTGTTGGGTTAGAAGAACAGATTCATACCAATCTGCATGCGGCGCGGAGTGTTGCCCTGTCGTCACTTTGCCGAAGACGCCACTGGTGATGCTGGCGAGCGAACTTGGGAACCGCGCGCCGTTGCGCCCGGCGACCGCCTGCAAGCGCTTCCAGCAGGGTGCCCGTTCCGGCCAATACGTCGGTATGCGCCCCGGCCAGTCAGACCTGCTCTACTTGGCCCACGCCTCACCTTCCGCCGTCCGGCGCCACGCGAAGTACGCATCCAGAATCTTGAGCGATTCGGCGCTGGGAACCGGTCCCGTGTGGGGCGTCTGGGAGAAGTACATCACCGATGGGTTGGTGCCGCTGAAGACCGGCCATGCAGGCAGTCCTTCCCCGTTGGGATCGCCACGCTTGGCGAAGTTCGTCCAATAGGTTGCCATGGCCTCCGAGATCGCCTCGTCATGCTTCGTAATTTGCGGATTCGATGGATTGAGATGCTGGAAGACGTACGGCACATCCGCGCCGTGCGGCGTGCCGTATCCGGCCCGGGGGGAATCGGCCGGATAATCCGGGTGTTGGTCGAAATAGTAATAGAATGCTTTGGACTTCCCGGTCTTGGCCTGGAGCCGCGCCCAAGTCCAGGTGTGCCAGCCGAACGCCGCATCGCGCGCCAGGTCGCGCGCGGTTTTCGGAACCGTTGTGGGCTCGGTGGGGTAGGCCTTCAAGAGACGCTCCGCGAACGGGCCGTAGCGCGCCTTCACGCCGGCAATGTAATCCTCCGGTGTGCGCGGAGGCGAAAAGCTGGCGCCTTCGTCGGAGTTGTAGCCGACCAGGATCGGCGTTTCGTTGTACCGCTTCGCCTCGTAGAGCTTGTACTGATCGTCCGGAATCACCCATCCATCGATGATCGGCCACGACATGCCCCCGCCGCGGCCACCCGCCGGAAGTTTGTCGGCGGAGATCCTCCGCAACTCCGTGACGGACGACGATCCCGCTCGCTGGGCGTACACTTCGCCGGACCGCTCGGCATCCGCCAGCCGTTTCAGGTTTTCGCCGGGGAACGTGGTGGGTCGAGGCGGGCCGAACGAGCCGCCGCTCTGCGATATCGCGCCGTGGAAAAGTCCCTTCGCCAGCGGCGACGCGCACAGCATGCTGACCGCAATGCCGCCGGCCGATTCGCCGAAGATGGTCACTCGACGCGGGTCTCCGCCGAATGCGGCAATGTTCTTCCGCACCCACTCCAGGCCCGCGATCATGTCGAGCAGTCCGTAATTCCCCGAGGCATGATGCTTGTTCTCGGCGCTCAATTCCTGGTGCGCCAGAAACCCGAGCGCTCCCACCCGGTACGCGATGCTCACCAGCACTACGCCCTTCCTGGCCAACCGCTCGCCACTGTAGTTGGGCTCGGAAGTGGCGCCGGCGCCGAACCCGCCGCCGTAAATCCAAACCAGGACTGGCACACGACTGCTCGCTGATTTCGCAGGCGTCCACACGTTCAAGTAAAGGCAATCCTCACTCGTTGCGGGACCCGGATTGGCGGCTCCGGGATTTGCCATTCCCTGCATGCATCGCGGCCCGAATTTGGCCGCCTGCTTCTCACCGTCCCACTTCGCGGCGGGTTGGGGCGCACGCCACCTCAAGTCGCCCACCGGCGACGCGGCGAAGGGAATCCCGCGATACACGGTCAACCCCTCTTCCACCGTGCCCTGAATCATGCCTCCATCGACTCTTACTGGCGCGGCAGTCTGGGCTATACACAGCCCGCCCGCGAACATTGCAGTCAAGAATGCTCTCTTCATGGATGTCGCCTTTCTTCTCTGTCAGACCTGCTTTTTCCGCCACAGGTTCGGCAGGAAACGATAGTAAAGCAGATGTCGCCATGTGGCCCAGTCGTGCCCTCCGTATCCGCCAACGTAGTACTCGTGAGTAATCTTATGGTTGAGCAACGCCTGATGCAGGGCCACGCAGCGGGCGCCCAACTGGCCTCCCGCTTCCTCCGTGCCCTGGCCCACGAACAGGTAATCGATCTTCTTGTTCACGTCCGGATCGTTGAGGAACTTTGCGATTGCATGCTCGCTGTCCACGTCGCCGGCGCTGAGCACTCCGAAATTCGCGAAAAGGTCCAGCGAGTTGAACCCGACGAACTGCGTATGCCGGCCGCCCATGGATAGCCCCGAAAGCGCGCGGCCCTTCGGATCGCGCCGGACGCTGTATTCTCGCTCCACTAGCGGAATGATGCACTTTCGAAGTTCGTCTTCGAAAAGCTTGAATGTCAGTTCGGTGTGTTTGGGATTGTTCCGGTGGACCACCTGGTTGTTCGGGATCGCGATCACCATGGGGACGGCCTTGGCCTCCGCCAGCAGATTATCCATCATGAAATTCACGCGCCCGTCATAAACCCAGTTCGAAGGCAGGTCGCCGCTTCCGCCCACCAGGTACAGCACGGGGTAGCGTTTCCCACGGTCGTAGCCGGGCGGCGTATAGACATAGAGTTCGCGCTCGCCATTGGTGACGTCCGAATGGTAAACGTGGCGCGTCACGGCGCCGTGCGGCACGTTGCGGGCATCGTAGTAGGCTGGCCCGGTGCCATGCACAACCAGTTGACTGTATGGCGGCATAGCCGTAAAGCCGGCGATCGTGTTGTTGGGGTCCGCGATGCGCACTCCGTCGACCACGAAGCTGTAAATGTACATGTCCGGCTTCATGGGACCGACTGTCAGGGTCCAAACGCCGTCGGCGCCTTTGGTAAAAGGAACTGACTGGCCCGATTTTCCGAGCGCCGTGAGAATCGCGACACCCGAGAGCAGAACTTCTTTTGCGGCGGGCGCCTTCAGCCGGAACGTGACCGTTCGATCATCCCGGACGTCGGGCGAGTTCAGCGTAGCGCTGAATGGAATGAGATTCTCGGTGTTTTTCTGCGGGTTGTAATCCAGGTTCACGTTGGCCTGTTGCGGCCAGAGAAAGGCCGGCGACAGGAGGCACACGGCAGAGAGATAGGTGCGAGCTTTCATCTTGACCTCGATCTTTACCTACTTCATGTAGCGCTTTTCTTTGTAGTACCGGGCCGCGCCGGGATGCAGCGGGACCTCATAGGCGTTCCAAACCGTGTGGACGTTGTACGAGAAGTTCAGGTGCCTCCACTGCAGCAGTTGCTGTTGTTCGTCCATGGCTTTCGCGACGGCATACGCGAAGCTAGGCGGCATGTCGTCCCGCCCATAGACCGCCATGCCCGTGCGCACTACCGTTGGGATGGGCCGCTCGATGCCGCGGTACAGCCCCGCGGGGATTTCGCCGATATCTTGGCCGCCCTCCCGCGCCAGTTCCGCCAGCAGATCATCCGGCAACTCGAGGAAGTTGAGGTCGAATTTCTGGCTGATCTCCGTCCAGATTCTCCATTCCGGAGCAGTGGTCATCGGGCCGCCTCCACCGATTGCGACGTCGAAGTTCTCCCGGTCCTCTGGCGTATTCCCGATGCGCCCGCCGGCTGCCTCGATGTCCTGTCTCGACAAGCCAAAGTGAGCCAATACGCGCGTAGAGTCGCTGCCGATCCCCGCGGAGAGAATTCGGACCGGCCAGCGCTTCTGCCGGATCTGCGACAAGTCCGTAATGCCCGTCGCCGCTTTCGCCGCGACTAGAACATAACTGGGGTCCTGGATGTTGGCGATCAAACGCAGATTCGTCCTGGGTTTCTCTCTCGCGTAGGGACCCGTTCCCCGGTATGCGTTTCGCAGGAATTGGATCGCCACGGCGCCGAAGTCAACGGCTCCCAGCCCCGGCGCATTTCGCGGCGCCAGAATCTCGGGCACGGCAGGATCCGGTTTGTAGGGAGGCGGCATTCTCGCTTCGCTGACGATTCGCGGAGCATCGGCTGCGTTGCAGTTATAGCAGATCTGCACTTCGTAGCCGTATGGCTTCATCGCCCCTTGCACAACTTCGGCCATCGCTCCCCAGGGACACAGCCGGCACGCTCCGCCGAACACCGGCCTCTTTGCCGGAATGCCGGTTTGCCCGCCGGCGCAGGTTGCCGCGGCGAGCAGGGCCACAATGAGGGACGGAAATGAATCTCGGAATCTCGACACGATCTCGCCTCGCCTAATCCAGGTCCCGCCGCTCATATTTCGGCTCCTGATCTCCCGATAGTGTACACTGTGGCGACGACGATCGGAAACGCTTACAGAAGTGGCTGCAGCCCGGGCGAAGCTGGCCCAGAATGCTGTACGAGTCATTCCCTGGGCGATAGCGCCCCGACAGAATCCAAAGCAGTTAGCCTGTCCACCGCCATCAGTGCTTTCATAGTAGTGCCACGGATGCGTTGCAGCAATTCGAATTACTCAATATGACTTATAATCGCTAACGCAACGAGGAGCGTCGCCGCGGGCCTTGGAAGGAAATTACGGATTGGCATCGTCGTTCCCACGGCCGTGCTCTGATCGGCGATTACGACACCGTCCAGTAAGTAGCGAACCTGCCCCACAACTGGTTCAAAGGCTTGAGCGTAGCGCTGCCGCTTTCCGTTGCGGCGCGAAAAGCGAGAGGCGATGAGCCTTCCGGCTTGATCCAGTCTTCCAGCTTCTTCCCTGACGCGCGCAATTCGGGCACGCTCATCGGCACTTTTGCCACCGCCGGGCCCTGTTGATTGTTGACCAGGGCATCCGTCAGCCCCTCATTGCCCAAATCGCCCGCCAGGACCATCGGGCCGTACAGGAACGCCTGCACGCCCGGTTCATCCGCAAATGGTTCGGCCGCCAGGGCCATGGGCATCTCGATATCGACGCGGTCGCCCTTTCTCCATGCGCGGGTGATACTGAGATAACTGCTCGGGCCGGGGGTAACTTCCAGGGCACGGCCGTTCACCTTGGCCGCCGCCGCGGCAGCCCACGACGGGATCCTCAGGCGCAGCGTCCATGAGGACGCGGGCGCTTTCGTGATCGTGAGCGTCGTGCGAGGCTCGTCGGGAAAGCGCGTGTCCTG
>JADGNS010000421.1 GCA_017883355.1 Candidatus Solibacter sp. | reverse complement strand
CTCGCGTGCGGGATCGAACTGCAGCAGCGCGGGCTGAAGACGGTTCTGATCGAGAAGGGGTGCGTGGTGAATTCGATTTATCACTATCCCACCAATATGTCCTTCTTCACGACGCCGGAGCTGCTCGAAATCGGCAACATTCCGATGACGAGTCTGAATGAGAAACCGAACCGCACCGAAGCGTTGAAGTACTACCGTAAAGTGGCCGAGCACTATCACCTGAATATCCACCAATACGAAAAAGTGGACGGAATCCTCGGCGAGGATAACGCGTTCGAGGTGGCGACGACGGACCGTTTGGGGGGCAATCACGTGTATCTGGCGCGTAAGGTGGTGCTCTCGACGGGTTACTACGATGTCCCCAACTTACTCAATGTGCCGGGCGAAGAGTTAGACAAGGTACTGCACTATTACAAAGAGGCGCATCCGTATTACAACCACGATGTGGCGGTGATCGGGGCCAAGAATTCGGCTGCAATCGCGGCGCTGGAACTGTACTGGACGGGCGCACGGGTGACCTTGATTCATCGCGGGGCGGGGATTTCGGACTCAGTGAAATACTGGATCAAGCCGAATATCGAGAACCGCATCAAGAACGGCGAGATTGCGGCGTACTTTCATTCGAAGGTGGCGCGGATTGAGCGGGACTCCATTCAGGTGGCGACGTCCGAAGGGGAGATTACGATTGCCAACGACTTCGTATTCGCGCTGGTGGGATACCAGCCGGACCTGAAATTCCTGAATGCCACGGGGATCTCGCTGGAGCCGGACACGCTGCGGCCGCGGACGAATCCGGAAACGCTGGAGAGCACTCGGCCGGGGGTTTACCTGGCAGGAGTAATTGTGGCGGGCATGCACACCAACGAGATATTTATCGAGAATGGGCGATTTCATGGGCACCTGATCGCCGAGTCGATCGCTTCCTGTATCTCGAATTAGGGTGAACTTAACCGTCCGAGCTTCGCTCGGATGCACAAGGCGGAGCCTTATGCCACTCAGTGTGCTTGGATGTACAACGCGCTGTCTTGTGTTACAGGACGTCGAGGGTCTGGCTGAAACTCCGGGGACAAGCGGCGAATCTAACCAGTGGAGGGACGACCAATGCTTCACTCGATAGTGGATAGTTTATTTGGGTGTGGCCACCAGCGGACCACTTTTCCCATAACCCCGCGCCGTAGCGCGGCAGGAACTTCGGCGGTAGCGGCTTCACGCGGTGGCACTTACGTGGCTTGCCTGGACTGCGGCAAAGAGTTTGAGTACGACTGGAAGACGATGCGCATGGGGGAGGCGATGTCCATTCCGGCGCCGCCGCGGCAGACGCAACCGAGCTTTCGCTAGATTCCAGGCGTAACACTTCCTAACACCACGGCGCGACGGGCGCCGGTGGCCGACGGCAGGTTCGACGGCTTGCGGCGCCATGTCTCGTGCGCCAGGACGGCGAAGGCAATGGCTTCCTTGGCATCGGCGTCGATGCCGTGATCGGTGGAGGTCCCGATAGCGACCCCCGGCAGGAAGCCGGCGAGGTGGGTCATTATCTGCGGGTTGTGAGTGCCGCCTCCACTGGCGATGAGGTCGGCGGGTCCGGGCACGGCTTGCCGAACGGCGAGTGAGATAGTGACGGCAGTGAGCACGGTGGCGGTGGCGATGAGGTCGGGCAGGGGCGCTCCGAATTGCCGGAGGCGCGCGAGGAACTCGACGCCGTATTGCTCGCGGCCGGCGCTCTTGGGCGGCTTGCGGCGGTAGTAGGCGTCACGCAGCAGATCATCGAGCAGGGGGCGGTTGAGATTGCCGGATGCGGCGATTTTGCCGCCGCGATCGCAGTTTAGCTTGCCGGCGGAGAACTCGCGCGCCAGGGCATCGATCACCATGTTGCCGGGGCCGGTATCGAAGGCCACGACGTCATCGGGCGCGCAACCGGCCGGGATCACTGTGATGTTGGCGATGCCGCCGATGTTGAGCGCCACGCGGGTGCGGCGCGGGTGGCGGAAGAGCAGGTAATCGACGAAGGGCACGAGCGGCGCGCCCTGACCGCCGGCGGCGATATCGCGCGCTCGGAAATTTGCGACCACGGGGACACCGGTGCGCTCGGCCAGGACGGCCGGCTCGCCGAGTTGGAGCGTGTTGGAGCGGCCTTCGTGAAAGATGGTCTGGCCGTGGCAGCCGATGAGTTCCACGGGGCCGTAGCGCTTGACGGCGGCCAGCACGGCGCGCGCGTAGAGTTCGGCGAGCTGGAAATTCAGGCGGGAGATGTTCGCGGTGTGGGTGGGGCAGTTGGAGACGCCCAGAATGGCGGCACGCACCGCGGCGGGGTACGGCGTTGCGGTGAAGCCGATGGTTTCGACGCAGTGGCCGCGGATCTCGACGATGGCGACATCGATGCCGTCGAGCGAGGTTCCGCTCATGACTCCGGCGACTCTCATGACCGCCTCGACGACAGGCCACGCTGCGCGATGGCCTGTCCCACCTTGCTCATGATCGTTTCAACTCCTTCTGCAATTCGCTGAGCAGTTGCAGGGCCTCGATGGGGCGCAGTTCATCCACGTTGAGGCTGCGTATGCGCTCGGCGATGCCGTAGCCCACGGGTTCGAACATCTGGATCTGCACGGGGCCGTGATCTTCGGCGTGGACCAGCTCTTCGCTGACCACATGTTCGGTGCGCTCGTGGAGTTTGAGGACCTCGCGGGCGCGCTCGATCACGGTGAGAGGCAACCCTGCGAGGCGCGCCACCTCAATGCCGTAGCTGCGGTCGGCCTTGCCGCGCTCGACTTTGCGCAGGAAGATGATGTGGTCGCCGGCCTCCTTGACGCTGACCATGAGATTGCGCACGCCGGTGAGCTGCTCGGCGAGCTCGGTGAGCTCGTGATAGTGGGTGGCGAACAGGGTCTTGGCGCGGGTTTTGGCATGGATGTGCTCGACCACACTCCAGGCGAGGGCGAGCCCATCGTAGGTGGCGGTGCCGCGGCCGATTTCGTCGAGCACGATGAAGCTGCGGGCGGTTGCGGTATTCAGGATGACGGCGGTCTCGGTCATCTCCACCATGAAGGTGGAGCGGCCGCGCGCCAGGTTGTCACTCGCGCCGATGCGGGTGAAGATGCGGTCGATGATGGGCAGGCTGGCGGATTCGGCGGGCACGAAGGAGCCGGTCTGGGCCAGGATGGCGATGAGCGCGGCCTGGCGCAGGTAGGTGCTTTTGCCGCCCATGTTGGGGCCGGTGATGATAGCGATCAGGTCGGTGGAATCGTTGAGGTAGAGATCGTTGGGGATGAAGCGTCCGGCTTCCTGTTCGGTAAGGCGTTCGATGACGGGATGGCGTCCGGCCAGGATGCGCATCTCGCCGGAATCGGAAAAGCTGGGGCGCTGGTAGCGGTTCTCGGCGGCCACCTGGGCGAGCGAGGCGGTGACGTCGAGCTCGGCGACGGCGGCGGCGGTGGCGCGGATGCGCTGGGCGTGAGCGGCGGCGCGTTTGCGGACGTCGGCGAAGAGTTCCTTTTCGAGGGTGAGGATCTTGTCCTCGGCATCGAGCACCTTGCGCTCGTAGTCCTTCAACTCGGGGGTGGTGAAGCGTTCGGCGTTGGCGAGGGTCTGCTTGCGCTCGTAGTCGGCGGGGGCGAGGTGCTGATTGGCGCGGGTGATTTCGATGTAGTAGCCGAAGACGTTGTTGAAGCGGACCTTGAGGGAGGCGATGCCGGTGCGCTGGCGTTCGCGTGTCTCGATCTGGGCGATGTAGCGCTTGCCGTTCTGGCTGAGGTCGCGGAGCTCATCGAGCTCGGGATGATATCCGGCGCGGATGGTGCCGCCATCGACGAGGTTGATCGGCGGCTCGTCGGCGATGGCTTCGAGGATGACGCCGGCGACGTCGGCGAGTTCGTCGAGGCGGTCGTGCAGGTTGCGCAGGCGGGCGGCCTGCTGGGTGTCGAAGCAGCGTTTGAGCGCGGGGATTTTTTCGAGCGAGCGGCCGAGGGCGAGGACATCGCGCGGGTTGGCCGAGCCGAGGGTGACTTTGGCGAGGAGGCGTTCGAGATCGAGGATGGCGGCGAGTTGTTTGCGCAATTCCGCGCGCAGGATGGTCTGCAGGCGCAGTTCGCCAGTGGCGTCGAGGCGCTGTTCGATTTCGGCGCGGTCCATGGAAGGGCGGAGGAGGCGCTGGCGGAGGAGTCGCCCGCCCATGCCGGTGAGGGTCTGATCGAGCACGCCGAGGACGGTGAGCTGGGCTTGGGGGCCGCCGGCGTCGGCGGCGAAGATGGGCTCGAGCAATTCCAGATTGCGCACGGTGACGGCGTCGAGGACCATGGAATCGGCGCGGTCGTACCAGGTGGGGCGGTCGAGGTGGTCGAGGGCGGCGCGCTGGGTGTCGCGGAGGTAGTGGAGGATGGCGCCGGCGGCGCCGACGGCGGCGGGGCGTCCGGCGAGGCCGCAGCCATCGAGGGAGAGCAGCTTGAAGTGATCGCGCAGGGTGCGGTCGGCGTAATCGTGGGTGAAGACCCAATCTTCGAGCTCGGTGCGCACGAAGCGCGGGCCGGCGCGCTCCTCGCCGGCGAGGAGGGGCAGGCCGGTGGGGAAGAGGACTTCGCGGGCGCCGAGTTGTTCGAGGGCGCCAGAGACTTCGGCGGGGTCCATGTCGGTGACCTTGAACTCGCCGGTAGAGACATCGACGTGGGCGACGGCGGAGCGGGCGCCATGGTCGCCCACGGCGGCGAGGAAGTTGTTCTCGCGGGAGCGGACGAGGGTGGCGTCCATGGCGGTGCCGGGGGTGACGACGCGCATGAGTTCGCGCTTGACGAGGCCCTTGGCGGACTTGGGGTCCTCCACCTGGTCGCAGATGGCGACGCGGTATCCCTTTTGGATGAGGCGCGAGATGTAGCCCTCGGCGGCGTGGAAGGGGACGCCGCACATGGGGATGGCGGCGCCCTTTTCCTTGTTGCGGGAGGTGAGGGTGATTTCGAGCTCGCGCGCGGCGACGACGGCGTCTTCGAAGAAGAGCTCGTAGAAATCGCCGAGGCGGAACATGAGCAGGGCGTTGGGGACCTGCTGCTTGATGTTGTTGTACTGCCGCATGAGCGGCGTGGAGGCGTCACTCATGGTGGGGCTCCGTGAGATGCTTCTTCAACGCAGAGGCGCAGAGAACGCAGAGACAAGCGCAGAGAAGACATGAGAGTCATCAGTTCCTGAGTTGGCTTTCTCTGTGTTTCCTCTGTGTTCTCTGCGCCTCTGCGTTGAATGGACACCCTCCGTCTCCGCGCCCTCTAGGCGTAGATTCCCCGCAGTTTGATGGCGCCGGCCACGCGGTCGAGGGCCAGCATGTAGGCGGCGATCCGATTGTTGACTTTGTGCGC
>JADGNS010000420.1 GCA_017883355.1 Candidatus Solibacter sp. | reverse complement strand
ACCGGTCCGCCGCTGGTGCCGGGACCGTTAGGCCGCTGGTAGACCGCCTGGCGAACGGCGTCTTGAAAGGCCTCCAGGATTTTGCGGGCGATGAGACCGCGGTCTCGCGGCAACGCCGCCAGGGGCGTGTTGGGAAGCACCTGTACGGATTCGCCGGGATTCAGGCGGATGATCCTCGAAGCTACCTGAAGGTGGCGGACATCGACCAGCCCTTCATCCAGCGTCACGAAGGTAGTTCCGTCGAGATCCTGTACTTCCACATCGAAGATGGTGCCGCGCACCGAAATCAGCGCGGTGGGCGTGGTGACATTATTCGGATTCGGAATGCCGGGAAGATGCTGGATGTAGACTTTCACCTTGCCCATCCAGACGTTCAGCAGGTCGCCGAAACCGTAGGTCTTGCGGAACGTGACTTCCGAGTCGGGGAAAACTTCAAACGTGCTGCCGTCCGACACCTGGAATTTGGCGTACCCATCGTGGCCGGTTTTGATCACCTGCTGCTGCGAAACAAAGCTGCACGGGACGAGGGCCTTCCGATATCCGGAAGCATCCTTCATCATGGAAACATCGCCGTTTTGCACCACTACCCACGCGTCGGTGGGCAGGGGAGCCGGCGGGCACTGCGCGTAGATCGAATTCAACGACACCACGAGCGCGGCCGCAACCGGCAGCGTGTGCATGGCCCGCGTGAACGTAATTCGCCTGAGCATAGTCGTAGGCTAAAAACAGTCTAGCACCAAACATGCACTGCAACTAGGGGACCGGGATGAACTTTCGATAACAAATCGATTGAATTCAGCAGCTTGATCCAAGCGGAAAGCCGATAAGTAGGGTAGAATAGGACTCGACAGTGTGTCATAAGGGGACAATTCGGAGGGTGCTGGGCAGCACGGTTCTGCTGCTGGCATTGGTGGTACTGGCGCCGGCGCAGAGTACCAACTGGCGGAAAGTGGGCAATTCCGCGGTGGATCTCATGCTGGCGTCGCCGGCCACGGGCCCGGTGGCGAGGGTGTGGTTTTCCGCCAACGGCGGCACGCTCTACGCGCGCACGCGAACCGGCAGGGTCTTCGAAACTTCCGACTACGAAGTCTGGCTGCCCAGCCAGAATGCCGTGGAACCGGCGACGCAGCCGGCGCCCGCGGTGTTCCGCAAACCCGAGAACGGAGCGAGCCTGGTGGCTACGGGGTTCGGCCGTGTCTACTCGGCAGGACGCCAACTGTTCCGGTCGGACGATGGCGGTCGCAGTTGGGCCAACCTGACCGCGTTCAAAACGGAATCGGTGATCGGCTTTGGACAGCGCAGCGTGGCGGTATCGCCGGACAACCCGGATCAGATCGTGGTGGCCAACGATTTCGGCGTGTGGCGCTCGATGGATGGCGGGCTCTCCTGGACGGGGCTCAACGAACTCCTGCCTAATCTCCGGATCAAACGAATCCTGGCGACGCCGGACGGAACGGCGGGCACGCGCGTGGAAATCGACACGCTCGGCGCCATGGAACTGCCGCCGGGCGGGTCGGTGTGGCAACAGGTGGACGACCGCACATCCGCCGGCGACGCGCTGCGCCTGGGCGTCTACTCTGCGCGTGCCGGAGTCGCGGTGAGCGCGTACGCCAAAAGCGGCACGACGGTTTACGCGGGGACCGCCGACGGCCGGATTTTGATTTCGCGCGACGATGGCGCGAGTTTCGCGGCGACGGATACCGGGCGGGCCAGCGGACCGGTGGAACGCATCTTCGTGGACCCGGTGCGGCCGGACGTGGCACTGGCGGCTTTGGGCGGTCCCAATCTTCCGCACGTGCTGCGCACCACCAACGCGGGCCGATTCTGGGACGCGTTGGATTCCAACCTGCCGAACGTGCCGGCGCATGCCGTGACCGGGGAACGCGCGGCCGGCGCGGCGTACGTGGCCACGGATCAGGGCGTTTTCTGGGCGCAGGTGGACCTGGACAATGCGGGCACTCCCAACGTCAACTGGATGAGCCTGTCCGACCGGTTGCCGCCCGGGATGGGCGCCACCGACGTGCGGCTGGATCCGGCGGGCATTCAGCTTTACGCGGCGGTGGAAGGCTACGGCGTCTATGCCACCGCGGCGCCGCACCGCCAGCGCAGTCTGCGGCTGGTGAGCGCGGCGGACTTCAGCACACGCGCGGCGGCCCCCGGATCGCTGCTCTCGGTGATCGGCGGGCGGGTGACGGCGGCGCGCGGCGGCAATCTGGACTATCCCGTGTTAGCCGCGGCCGACGATGCTTCGCAGATACAAGTGCCGTTCGATGCGGTTGGGCCCAACGTCACGCTGGCATTGGTCACCGGGACTGGCAACGTCCGGCTGGGGATGCAGGTACAGCCCGTTTCGCCGGCGATTTTCGTGGGGCACGACGGCACCCCGTTCCTGCAGGACGCCGAGACCGGCCTGCTGCTGGATGCGCGCAAAGCGGCGCACCCTGGCGCCCGACTGCTGGTCTTCGCCACGGGGCTCGGCAAGGTGACTCCGGAGTGGCCGGCCGGCCTGGCGGCGCGAGTGGACAATCCGCCCGCGGTGACGGCGACCATCCGCGCTTTCGTCAACGGGGCTGCGGTGCCGGTGACGCGCGCCACCCTCGCCGGCGGCTTCATCGGCTTCTACGCGATCGACGTGCAACTGCCGGCCATCAATAATTCCGGGCCGGCGGAATTGTACATCACGGCGGACGGCGTGGAGAGTAATCGCGTGCAGTTCCCGATCGAGCAGTAACTGCTCCGGCACAACTTGTCGGATACCTCGCTCTGGCGCTGGGCATCACGGCTTTTCTTCAGAAGAGCGATGACCGCCTGAAATTCTTCAATGCGACGCAGGGTCTGGTTTACGCTCTACATTTCGTTCTGTTAGGAAATCTTCCCGCCTCCGCCAGCGCGCTGCTATCGTCAATGCGGTCGTTCCTGGCGCTGCGTTACCGGTCATGGCTGCTGGGCGGGGTGATCATCGCCGCGAACATCGGTCTGGGCGCGGCGTTCGCCAGAAACCGAGCCGGCTGGTTGCCCGTCATCGGCTCTTGCATTGCGACGATTGCGATTTTCACGATGCGCGGCGTCCGGTTCCGATGTATGTTGCTGGCCAGCACCCTGCTGTGGTTAGCCAACAATATCATCACCGGATCCATCGGCGGCACGTTGTTGGAATTGGCCAACGCGACCATCAATATCTCGACGATGATCCGCATGGTCAGGTCCTCGCCGGGCCCCGGCGCGCAGTGCCCGGATGTAGGCCAGGCGGCGCTTCTCCGAAAGACGGTGTGATAGAGAACCAGCAAGACCACTGAACCGGCAACCGCCACGAAGAGACTGCCAGTGGCATTGGAACGCGGACCGCCCGACTACATAAGATCCCTGAGTAGCTGGATGGCCCGAGGTTACCGGGCAGCGAAAGTGTCGCAGGTCGAGATGCTGCCGGACTTCAGCCCGCGGCGAAACCAATCCGTCCGCTGCGCCGAACTCCCATGCGTGAAGCTCTCGGGACTGACGTGCCCGGTCGCCATGCGCTGCAAACGGTCGTCGCCCACCGACGCCGCGGCGCGCAGTCCGGCCGCGACATCCGCGTCGTCGACGATCTTGCGCTGTTCGGTGGCGTGGCCCCACACGCCCGCGAAGCAATCCGCCTGCAGTTCCAGCCGGACCGAAAGCGGATTCGCCTGCGCCGGTTCGGCGCGCGCGAGGCGGCGCATCTTGCTCTCGATCCCGAGCAGTTTCTGCACGTGGTGACCTACTTCGTGTGCCAGCACGTAGGCCTGCGCGAACTCGCCTGGGGCTCCGAACCGGTCGCGCAACTCCTGAAAGAACCCCAGGTCGATGTAGACTTTTTCATCCTCGGGACAATAAAACGGTCCCGTTGCGGTCTGCGCCGTGCCGCACCCGGACTCCGTGAGGTCGCGGAACAGCACCAGCTTGGTGTGCCGGTAAGGCGTGCCTGCCTGCGGCAGCAGTTGCCCCCAGGTGCGCTGCACGTCGTTGAGCACGAAGGTGACGAATTCGACCTCGCGTTTCTCCGCGGGGTCGGTATCCGGGTTCGATAAAGGTCTTACCGAGGCCGTGGGAGCGGCTGTCCCGCCGCCGCCCAACACGGAAAAGAGGTTGGTCCGGAACAGAAAACTCAGCACAACCAGAACCAGTGTGCCGCCGATGCCGAGATGCATGCCGTTGAGTCCGCCGAAATTAGAGCCGCCACCTTCGCCGCGCCGGTCTTCGATATCGGAACTGTCGCCGCCTGGTGTCCAGCGCATACGTTACGATATGCACGCCGAGCGCCAACGTGCGAATTGTGGGGTTCGCGCGGAACGGGATGCGGCGGGCGGTAAGACCCGGCGGGCGACCTGGCGCCGGGTGCGATAATTTGCACGTGCGCACTATCATCGAACCGTTTCGCATCAAGAGCGTGGAGCCGCTGCACCATACCACGCCTTCTGCACGCCAGGGATTTCTGGAAGCGGCGGGCTACAACCTCTTCCTGATTGAAGCCCGTCACATTCTGATCGACCTGCTGACCGATTCGGGCACCAGCGCCATGTCCACGGAGCAGTGGGCGGCAGTGATGCGCGGCGACGAAAGCTACGCCGGCAGCGAGAGCTTCTTCCGCCTCAAGAAAGTGGCGGACGCGCTGACGGGATTCCGCCACATGGTGCCGACCCACCAGGGGCGGGCGGCGGAGCGCATTCTGTTTACGGTGTTGTGCAAGCCGGGGCACGTGGTGCCATCTAACACGCACTTCGACACCACGCGCGCTAACGTGGAATTCACCGGCGCGCGCGCCGTGGACCTGCCCATTGCGGAAGCGCGCGACACGCAGGCGAGGCTCGATTTCAAGGGCAACATGGATGTGGGCGCGCTGGAGGCGTTGATCGCCGCCGAGGGCGCGGCGCAGATTCCGCTGGTGATGCTGACGGTCACCAATAACTCGGGCGGGGGCCAGCCGGTATCGATGGCGAACATCGAGGCGGTGAAGGCGGTGTGCGCCCGGCACGGTATCCCGCTGTATCTGGACGCCTGCCGGTTTGCGGAAAACGCCTGGTTCATCCGGCAGCGGGAGGCCGGGTACGCGGATTGGACGCCAAAACAAATTGCCGAGAAAATGTTTCGGCTCGCCGATGGATGCACCTTCTCCGCGAAGAAGGATGCCTTCGCCAACATCGGCGGCCTGTTGTGCACCAACGACGACCGCGTGTTCCTGCAGGAGACCAACCTGCTGATTCTCACCGAGGGCTTTCCGACCTACGGCGGCCTGGCGGGGCG
The DNA here is from genome assembly GCA_017883355.1 of Candidatus Solibacter sp. Lineage (GTDB taxonomy): Bacteria > Acidobacteriota > Terriglobia > Bryobacterales > Bryobacteraceae > Solibacter. Next base: position 75 of record JADGNS010000420.1, on the reverse strand, counting down.
CGACCTGGACGCCATCGCGGTGGGCTTGGAGGAAGTGCTGGACGAGGATTATCTGCACTACCGGATCGAGTCCAC
>JADGNS010000015.1 GCA_017883355.1 Candidatus Solibacter sp. | reverse complement strand
TCGGGGAGTTGGAGCAAACGCTGACCGAATGAACCGATGGCGGCCTACAGTTTCTCGTCCACTTCTTCATTGCGATATGCGTCACGTGTTAAAGTGTCTAGCCCTGGGTTAGCCGGCGTCGCCGGCAGCGCATAGCCCGAAGGAGCCGTAAAGGCGGCTGCAGGCAAAATTGCCCGCCCCACAATCAATGCAGACTGTGCGGTTCCGGGAAAAGTATGGCCGGCGGAAGCGCTGCCCCACCTTGTCAGGAGCCGCCGCGTTTCAGCGGGTAGCGCCGCCCGCGCCATTCGATACTCCGCGCGAAGGCTGACGCGAGCAGCGCGAAGAGCCACACCCACGTAGCCAGCGGGACCCAGAAGGCGTGCACCCAGATGTGCCGCTTGAACCACGCCGCGTACTCGGGCAGCGAAGTTTTGGCCAGCGTCGCGCGATTCAGCCCCTTCGCCATCCCCGGCAAGAGCTGGGCGACGAGCGCCCACTCCGCCAGACGATTCCCACGGATCGACGCCACGATGGACGCCGTCATTCCGCCGCAGTAGAAGATGTGGGCAATCAGGCCGGGCCACCACAGCCGCGGGGCGCAGAGGCGCGTGATCGCCATCTGGCGGCGAATCCAGGCGAAGAAAGGGCCCGCGGTAATGTGCTCGCGGCACGGCGTGAGCGCGCCGGGTGCGTACGCGATGGTGAGCCCGGCGGCATGGATCGCCTGGCTGAGCGTGTAATCGTCGGTCAGCGCGCCCTGCCAGAAATCGGGAACGCGCGCCTCGAAGAACACTTCCTTGCGGATCGCCGTGGCGCCGCCCCACGCGAAACGGTTGTCGCCCGCGCCCAGCATTCCCGCCGCCACCGCGTCCCAAACGCCGCGCATCAAAGACCAGAAATCGGGCGGATCGGGCAGGAACCATCGATAACCGGTGGACGCGCCCACGCCGGGTTCGGCGAGCGGGGCCACCAGGGCGCGCAGCCAACCGCTGGTGACACGGCCGTCGGAATCGGCGAACGCCAGCACCTGGGTGCGTTTGCGTGCGGCGCGTACGGCGGCCATCAGATTCTGAACCTTCTCGCAGGATGCCGATGCCGTGGCGTGCGCCAGCACCACTTTGACGCGCGCGGGCAGCACGCCGGCCGGGATATCGGCGGCCGAGTGGGCACAGACGATCAGCTCGAAGTCGGGATAATCCAGCGCGGCCAGGGCGGCCAGGTTTTCGCGCAGGCCTTCGTCGTCGCCCTTCACCGGCACGATCACCGTGGCCGGCGGCAGATCCTCCGGCTGTTCCGCCAGGCGGCGCGCCACGTAACGCGAGCGTTTGATCTCGCCGCGCAGCGAGAGCCCCGCCAACAGCAGCGCGGGGCCGGCGAAACACCAGTAAAGGAAAACGAGGGGCAAGGCGATCAACCCGGAGCGGCTTCCGAGAACACGGCGAACTCGCTGAGCGCCGGGCTGGCCGAAGCTTCCGTGATGCGCAAGCGCAGCCGCGAGGCGATGATGGGCGCGGCCAGATGAATCAAACGCCGCGGCCCGATGCTGCTGGACGACACCAGCGGCTCCCAGGAATCCGATTGCCAGCGCTCTATGGTGAACGCGTCGATCCGCTGCCCCAGCCGGATGGCCTCCTTGAGGCGGATCACCTGGAATTTCGCCGGGCGTCCCAGATCGATCGTCACGTCGGCGCTGGTCACGCGGTCGTCCGTCGCCCAATACGTATCGGGGCGGCCATCCAGCAGGTGCGCGGGGCCGAATTGCTTGTCGTTGCCGCGCACGTGCGTGGCGTCGGCTTTGGCGCGCGCCGCCAGGTTCTGCGTAAAGGTTCCCCTGAGGTACGCGCCGAAACCCTGGAGCGACGCCAGATCCTCCGCCGAGAGCAGGCCATCGCGGTTGGGTGGGACGTTGAGCAGCAGCGTGGCGCCGCGGCCCACCGATTGGTAGTAGAGGCTGGCAAGCTGCGCGGGCTTCTTCACCCGCGCGTTCTCCGCCTCGTGCCAGAACCAGCCCGGACGGATCGACACGTCGCATTCGGCGGGCAGCCACTTGGATGCATGGCGCTGTCCGCTATTGGATTCCTTGGTTCGCACGTTGCCCGGCGAGGCCGGTCCGCCATCTTCGCCCACGGGGTCGAAAGTGGCCCAGCAGGGGTCGCCCGCGATGCCGCGTTCGTTGCCCACCCATCGCACATCCGGGCCCACGTCGCTGAATACCACCGCGTCGGGCTGCATGGCGCGGATCATTTCCCAGGTACGAGGCCAATCGTAGTAAGTGCTCTTATCGATGGTGCGTTTCTCGCGCGCCCCGCCGTAGAAGCCGTCGCCGCCGTTGGCGCCATCGTGCCAGACCTCGAAGATGGGCCCGTACCCGGTGAGTAACTCGCTAAGTTGCGCGCGGTAAGTCTTGATGTACTCGGGCGTGCCGTATTGGGCGCTGTTGCGGTCCCACGGCGAAAGATAGACGCCGAACTTCATCTTGTGCCGCGCCGCGGCTTGCGAGATCTCGCGCACCACGTCGCCCTTCCCGCCGCGCCACACGCTGTGCGCCACGGAATGGTCGGTGGTCCTGGTGGGCCACAGGCAGAAGCCATCGTGATGCTTGCAGGTGAGAATCACGCCGCGCATGCCGGCATCGGCGAGCGCGCTCACGATTGCGTCGGCATCGAATTTTTCGGGGTTGAACAGGTTGGGGTCTTCGTCGCCGTAACCCCATTCCTTATTGGTGAACGTGTTCACCGTGAAGTGGAGGAAGGCGGTGAACTCCAGGTCGTGCCAGGCGAGCTGTCGCGCGCTCGGGATGGCTCCGTAAGGAGACGGAGGCGCGACCGTGCGTGCGGCGGCCAGCGCGGCTGGGAAGCCGGCGAGTAAAGTGCGTCTCGTGATCATGAGGGTAAGCTACTTTTTGGGACGGCCGCGGCCTTTTTTCGGCTTCGGCTCTGGCGCCACTGCCTCAATAGGTTCGTCGGCTTCGGCATCGGCCTCCGCGCCGGCATCCGCATCGGGTTCGACATCCGGATCGTCATCCAGTTCGGGGATGATCTCCAGTTCGGCATCGTCCACTATCACCGGGACATCGCCCGGAGCCACCTTCTTCAGCACTTCGTTGAACAGGGCCGCCTTGCGCGCATCGACCTTGGGCGGTGGCGCCTGCTCGTGGCGGAAATCGTGGTCGCTGTGGCAGGTGCGGCAGCGCACCTTGGCCGCCTGCCCGTTCAGCACCGATACCACGTTGTGGTTCATCACGCGCTTGCAGCGCACGCAAAAATCGTCGATATCGTCGCCCAGACGGATGTCGCGCATCATCTCGGGTCTCCTAGGTGCTGACGGACGGGCTGGCGGACTCGGCCTCGACCGGGATGTGTAACTTGGTTTCGGGAAGTACCCACTGCGCCGGTTCGAATCCCACGTACTTGCAGATGCGCAACTGGCCATCGGCGGATTCCAACAGGTCGCCGACGGCCAGCGGCGTGCCGGCTTCGCGCAGGATGCGCCAGGCGTCATACTCGTGGAGCGCTTCCACTTCGCCGGCTGGCTCGAAGTCCTTCGGCTTGGCATTAGCAGCTCCGGAAACGTGGGGCGCCCAACGGAACTGTTGCCGCGGCGAATCCTTCATACGGAAGACTCGATAGTTCGGCATAGCCTTACATTGTAATCGAACTCGCGGCGCATTTCGCATCTTGCTCGCCCTGGGCCATCCAGCGCTCGATGTTCGCCGCGCGCCAACGCACCGCGTCGCGCAGCGATCCCAGGCGCCGCGAAGGCTCGATGCGGACCACCTCCAGCGAGGCGCCGGCCCGTTTTCCGCGCATCAGATGATGCAGCAATCGGAAGCCGGGAGTATTCAGCACGTTGAGCGCGATGGCGCGCGTGGCGCCCAATTCCTGCGCCGCCCAAAGCGGCAGCCCGGCGCGCAGACCGCCATCCACGTAGCGCCGCCCGCCGATCTCCACCGGCGGAAAAGCCAGCGGGATGGCGCAACAGGCGGCCAGGTGCTGCCACGTGATGTCGCGGTCGCGCACGATGTGGCAGCGCAGCGAGGGAATCTCCACAGTGGTCAGCGCGAACGGCACGCGCGGCTGGAAGCGCTCGAACAACTCGCGGGCCTTGGCGCGCAGCGGCTCGCCTTGCAGGAAGCCCGTGGCGTGCAGTCCGAAGCGCATCACGCCGCCCGTCGCCGGGTCCAGCCAGAGGCGCGCCAGTTCTTCCGGAGTGCATCCGCCGGCGATGGCCCATCCGTTCCACCCCCCCGCCGAGGCGCCGACAATGAGATCCGGCCGGAAGCGCTCGCGCAACACGCGCCAGGCCCCGGCTTCCCAAGCCGCCCAAAGTCCACCGGCGGAGAGCACAAGCGCGGTCATACCTCAGAGTGGCACACAACAGGAGGAGCAACCACCGTTCGATTACGTTACATCCCTGCCCCTGCGCTAGTGCTTTCCGATTATAGGAATTATGTCCCGTGAGGCTCTATCCTATGCGTAATCATGTCTGGGTATCGGATGCTGTTCCTCTGTATTTCCTTTGGCTCGCTGCTCTGGGCGCAAAGCAATCTGGCAAATGTGAACGGAGTCATCACGGACCCCGCTGGGAACGTGGTCCCCGCCGCCGCGGTGCGCGCTCACAACACCGAAACCGGCGCGGCGCGCGCGGCGGTCACGAACGACCTGGGTCGATTCGAGATTCCGAGCCTCACGCCCGGCGAATACCGGATCGAGGTCGAGGCAACCGGCTTCGCCATCGCCAACCGTACCGTCCGTCTGGAAGTGGGCGAGAGCATGCGGCTCGATCTCGGCGTGGCGCTTGGCGCGGCGCAGACCACGGTGGAGGTGCGATCGTCGGTCGAACTGCTCCGCACGCAAGATGCCGCGATCGGCGAGGTGGTGGAAAGCGCCGCCGTACACGACCTTCCCTTGAACGGCAGGATGCTGCTCGATCTGGCGCTTACCGTGCCCGGCTCGCATCATGGGCACGGCGCGCAGGCCGGCAATATGAACCCGCTCTACTGGCGTCCGGGGCAGGCGTCGTCGCTGACGATCGGCGGCAGCCGGCCCAATGCCAACTATTTCTCGATCGATGGCGCGACAAACACCGACCCCACGTTCAATACGCAAATGCTCAGTCTCTCGCCGGACGCGGTCCGTGAATTCCAGGTTCAGACCGGGACGTACTCGGCGGAACTGGGAGGGGCCGGCGGCGGTCAGGTCAACATCATCACCAAGAGCGGCACTTCCAAATTCCACGGAACCGCGTACGAGTTCCTGCGCAACGGCGCGCTCGATGCCCACAGTTTCAACGAGGATCCGGGGGGAAAATTCCTGGTGCAGAACAATTTTGGCGCCGCGCTCGGCGGACCGCTGCTCGGAAAGAAGACGTTCTTCTTCGCCAACTATGAAGGACTTCGCAGTGTAAAAGCTGTTACCGCGATCGCCACCGTTCCCACGGACCAGGAAGCCGCGGGCGATTTCAGCGGCTCCGGCGTGAACATCTTCAACCCGTTCAGCCAGCGTGCGAACCCGAATTACGACCCCACCAGGCCGGTCAGTAAGTCGAATCCGGCAATCTTCCGCGATGCGTTCCCGAACAACGTAATCCCGCGGAGCCTCTTGAACCCGGCCGCGTTCCTCATGCTGAACAAGTATGTCCCCCTGCCAAACACCAAGGATATGGGAGCGATGATCATGGATGGAGTGCCTTCGGTGGTGGGCGCGGGCAATGATTCCAACAACTATCTGGATCAGCGCAATCAGCGGAATTTCACCGACCAGGGAACGCTTCGCATCGACCGCGTCTTCGAACGGGCCGGCACCCTCAGCGCGCGCTACTCGGCGGGCGGCGAGAACGGATTCACCCCGCAAAACCTGCCCGGTTTCGGCCTGCTGCACGACAACTTCACGCAGAACGCCGACATCGCCTGGACTCGCGTCTTCACGCCGAACCTGGTAAACACCGCTTCGATTTCCTACTCGCGGCTGTCCATGACCCACTCCGAAGAAAACGCCGGAGTCAACGACATCGCGGGGCAACTGGGCATTCAAGGCGTCGGATTCGGAGGCTCGCGGGCGTGGGGCGCGCCGTATTTCAACGTGCAAGGCTATTCACCCTTCGGCGACACGTATCAGGCCACGCCGATGCAGAGCTGGGACACCATCCTCGAAGGCCGCGACACGCTCTCGTGGCAGCACGGAAGCCACAGCATCAAGGCCGGCGGCAGCTACCGGCGGTTTATCTGGCCCATGTGGGCTTACGTTCTGAGCCGCGGATACTATCAATTCACCAACGGGTACACCACCCAGACGGCGACCGCCGATGGCTCGGGCTCGGCGCTGGCCAGCATGGAACTGGGGCTGCCCGCGGTCCGGCAGCGCCAGGTGGGATCCCCGCACATGAACCTGCGGCAGTGGTATGCCGATGCCTTCCTCCAGGACACGTGGCGCATCGGCGCCGCTACCACCATCAATATCGGCCTGCGCTACGAGTTCATGAGCCCGCTGACCGACGTATCCAACCAGTGGGCGGGCCTGCTCGTCTCGCCTACCTCGCTGACCGCTTACATCGGCGGACAACTGGGCTATCCGAAAGGGCTGCTGTACGCGAACAAGCTCAACTTCGCCCCGCGAATTGGCGTCGCCAGGCAGGTCCGGGCCTGGGGACTGGTCGTACGCGGCGGCTACGGCATCTTCTATACGCCGGTCGACATGAATACATGGTGCAACAACCTGCACAACGTGCCCATCATCTTCCCCGAGACGAATCAAAGCGACGCCTTCACGCCATCGATTCTGAGCTTCAACTTCAATCCGCCGGTGGTGGGACGAACGGTCACCAGCTTCACCGCTTTCGATCCGTATCAGAAGCCGCAATACGTCCAGCAGTGGACTCTGTCGGTGGAGAAGAGCCTCGGCCAGGAAACCACGCTTGAACTCGGCTATCAGGGCGACCGCGGACTTCATCTGCAACGCTCGCACCTCATCAATAATGCGCAACCCGGGCCCGGATTGATCCAGCCTCGCCGCCCCTATGGCAGCGCCACCTTCCCGGCGGACACGGTGTTTCCCGCCGGTGTCGCCGTGGTCAGCAACACCATCCCGGTGAGCACCGTCAACTGGCTCGAGAACACCGCCAGAAGCTGGTACGATGCGGCCTACGTAAAACTGCGCCGGCGCTACTCTTCGGGGCTCAGCCTGCTGGCCAACTACACGTTCGCCAAGAATCTGAGCGACGCGCCGGATTTCCGCTCGCCGATGTTTGAAGCCGCCATCCCGCAGAACAACAGCGACCTGAACGCGGAAAAGGGCCCCGCCTGCGACATCCGCCATCGCTTCGTGCTCAGCGCGGTCTACGACGTGCATGCCTACAAACGGTGGCATTGGTCGCGGGCGCTGACGCGCGACTGGCAGATTTCCACCATCTACCAGGCGCAGAGCGGATTCCCGTTCACGATTTCGGTTTTCGGGGACACGGCGAACACCGGAACCGTGTTGGGCGAGAATCCCGTCCGCGCCAACTACACCGGCCAGCCTGTGTTCGGCGCCGGCACACGAACGCCCGAGCAATGGTTCAATCCGCTGGCATTCGCCGCGCCCGCTCCGTATACCTTCGGGAATGCCGGCCGCAACACCGTGTACGGCCCCGGCATGCAGACGCTCGATTTCGCCCTCGCGCGGACGGTCACCGTCACCGAAACCGCCCGGTTCCAGTTGCGGCTCGAGGCATTCAACAGCCTGAACAAGGTGAACCTGGGAACCCCGAACCGGTTCGTGAATACGGCGCAATTCGGCACCATCACGGAATCCTCGACGCCGGGCCGGGAAATCCAGCTCAGTGCGCGATTCTCATTCTGACATCGGCGGGAGACTCCTTGCGCCCGGTCTCTGCCGCGAGAAACACCGCGTCGATGACGGCCATGGTTCTTACGGCATCTTCCAGCGGCACCGGAACCTCGCCGCCTTCGCGAATCGCGCGCGAGAACAGGTCGCCCTGGATGGTGTACTGGTCGCAGGCCGGTAACTCCTCGATCGTCAGACCGCCCCCGTTCAGGTCGCGGCCGTCGTCGATCCGCACGCGCGAAGTTCCACCGGGCGTTGGGTTGAAGGGAAGCTCCGCCTCAATGCGTCCGGTGCTGCCGAAGAAGCGCATGCTCTGCTGCAGCGCGATCTGCGTGCTGCAGGTGAACACGCAGTGGCCGGAAGGGTACTCCAGGATGGCCGACGTCAGCATGTCGATGTTGCCGAATCGCGGGTCGCGCGTGATGGCGGCCGAAACGCTCACCGGCTCCTCGCCGAAGACCATGCGCGACGTCTTGATGGCATAGCAGCCGATATCGAACAACCCGCCGCCGCCGTATTCCCGGATGTTGCGGATGTTGTCGGCGTCGTCCTTGAAATAGCTGAACGTGCCCACCGCGGAGTGTAGTTGCCCGATGCGTCCGGCGCGCACCAGTTCCACGATACGCAGCCACTGCGGGTGGTTCTGCACCATGAAGCCCTCGCCCATCTTGACGCCGGTGCGGTCGCGCACGGCCATGAGTTGGAGCGCTTCCTTCAAGTTGAGGCCGATCGGTTTCTCGCAGAGCACGTGCTTGCCGGCCTCCGCGGCGCGGGTAGACCACGGCAGGTGGAGGTGATTGGGCAGCGGATTATAGACGGCGTCGATCTGGGGGTCGGCCAGCATCTCCTCGTAGGAGCCGTAGGCCTTGGGAATGCCGAGATCGCGCGCCGCGGCTTCGGCCCGCGCCCGATCGCGCGACGCGATGCCCACGATCTCACTGCACTCACCCGCCTGCATGGCCGGAATCACCCGGGTCACGGCGATCTTAGCAACTCCCAATACACCCCATCGGACTTTCTTCATGACATGGCAATTGTAGCGTGGCCGAGGGCGGCAGCGGGGACGAGCCGCGGGTGGCGGAAGGCGGCAGCGGGGCGGGCGAGCCTCGCGTGGCGGAGGGCGCGGCGCATCGCGCTATAGTGAGAATTCATGTGGCGATTGCTGGCGGCGTTCCTTGTGCTGGCGGGGCTTTGGGGCGCCGGCAAGGATACCGTTCTGTTCGATACCGATTCCGGACTCTTCGGCGACGATGGCGCCGCGCTGGTCATGCTGCTGCGCAGTCCCGCGCAAGTCTCCGTGCAGGGCATCACCATCGTGCCGGGCAATGTCTGGGGGCCGCAGGGCGCCGAGTACATGTTCCACATCCTGGATCTGTTGAAGCGGGCGAACGTGACGGTCGCCCTGGGCGCCGACGGTCCGCTGATCCACACCGCGGCGATGGCCAAGGAATCGGAACGCCGCTGGGGGACGCTGAGCTACATCGGCGCCTTCGCGCAGGACGCTTCGGCGGTGATTCCCGCCGCCGGCAGCAAGCTGACGGCGCGCAAACCGCGCCGCGACGCGGTCAACCTGCTGATCTCGGAAATCGAACGCCACCCCGGCGAAGTGACCATCCTGGCGCTGGGACCGATGACTAATATCGCGCTGGCGCTGCGCATGAAACCCGAGATCGAAAGCAAGATCAAGCGGATCGTTTTCATGGGCGGCAACATCCGCGTGCCCGGCAACGCTTCCAACGCCGCGGAGTTTAACTTCTGGTTCGACCCCGAAGCCGCGCGCATCGTGCTGCGCTCGCGGATTCCGAATAAGACGATGTTCGGCCTGGATATCTGCAACCTGGCGCGCATCCGCAAGGCCGAGTTCGACCAGATCGCCAATGCGCACACGCCGGTGACGGATCTCTTCCGCGAAGATCTCGGCAACCGCTATCCGGCGTTCCTGAAGAAGCCCGATGCCACGGGATACCTGTGGGACTCGCTGGCCGCGGCCTACCTGTTGGACCCCGACTACGTGACCAGGTCCGAATCTCGCTACCTCGACGTGCAGACCGCGTGGGGCCAGTTCTACGGATCGACGGTGCCGCTGGATCGCCGCGTGGCGCCCGCCGCCACCCCGGTAACGGTGATGTTCGGCCTGGACTTCAAGCGCGTCTTCGCGCTGTACAAAGACCGGCTGACCAAGGTGGACTAGCCCATGCGGATGGTTCAGCCGGGCGATGCCGGAGCGATCTACCTGCTTATCCGCGTTTATCGGCGGCCAATTCTTTTTCCAAAGTGGCGACCAATTCGATCACTGCCCGCAGGACGGAGGGGGTCAGTGCCTGACCGGGCTCGAAGAAGCGGCCGGGGATGGTGTAGAGCGTGGCGTCGGCCGTGTGCCCGTAGAGCTTCTGCGCCCCGGCCAGCAGCGTTTCGGGAGTTGCGTGGTGGGTGAAGCGGGAGCACGCCGGGGCGGGACGCAGCGGAATCCGGCTGAACTTGCCGGCGTGGCCGGAAACCGACGCATCGATAAAGATGACGCGCGCGGCGCGCGAGATGGGCTCCATCAGTTCCGGCAGGAGCTGCTGCTCGCTGAGGATCTCGACCCGCGGGTCCTGGATCCTGTTCCGGAGCAGTTCCGCGGCGATGTAGCCTGCGCCATCATCGCCGCGGAGCGCGTTGCCGTAGCCGATGACTAGCGTGTGCGGCACACGTCCACCAGTTCGCCCTGGTGCGAGCGCAGTTCGACTTCCAGGGCGAGCCGCCCATCGGCGTGTGTCGAACAGCTCAGGCACGGGTCGAAGCAGCGTATGACCGCCTCCACGCGATTCAACATGCCTTCGGTGAGCTTATTGCCGTGTACGAAATGGCGCGCCACCTGCAACACGCCGCGATTCATGGCGGCGTTGTTGTGTCCGGTGGCGATGATCAGGTTGGCCCAGGTGATGAGCCCGTCGCGATCGACCTTGTAGTGGTGCATCAGGGTGCCGCGGGGCGCTTCGGAGACGCCGATGCCTTCGGAGTTATTGACGCTGGCATGGGCGCGGACGTTGGAATCGAGCGCGTCGGAATCGTGCAGCAGTTGCTCGATCTTCTCCAGCGCGTAGACGATTTCGATGAGGCGCGCGTAGTGGTAATAGAAGCTGGAGAGGACGGCGCCGCGATCGAGTTCGCGGAACTCGGCCCACTCCTGGCTGGCGCGCGGCGTGCTGATTCCGTCGATGACATTCAGGCGCGCCAGCGGACCCACGCGGTAGACGCCATCGGGGTAGCCCAGCGGCTTGTAGAAGCTGGTCTTGAGGTAGCTCCAGGGATGGGCGATCTCCGCCAGATAATCGGGATAGCTGGTGTCGGCGTAGTCGGCCACCACGTGGCCGCCGGCGTCCAGGAAGCGGAGTTTGCCGGAGTAGTGTTCGAGAGTGCCATCGTCGCCCACCAGGCCCATGAAGAGGGTAGGGAAGTTGGCGAAGCAGCGGATCTCCTCGCGGAAACGCTCGATCTCGGTCTTGAACCAGTCGAGGGCGCGGGTGGCGATGGCCAGAGCCTCGGGGATGCCGGCCAGGATGCGGTCGCGATTCTCGGCGGTCAGGGGACTGCTCACTCCTCCCGGCACGACCCATGCCGGATGGATCCGTTTGCCGGCGAGCCACTCGATGATCTGCTGGCCGAACTGGCGCAGGCGGACGCCGTCCCGGGCCATGGCCGGATTGGTTTCCATGACGCCGAAGACATTACGTGTGGCGGGGTCGGAATCCATGCCGAGGAGCAGGTCCGGGACCGAGAGGTAGAAAAAGCTGAGGGCGTGGGATTGCAGAATCTGCGCCAGGTTGAGGACCTTGCGCAGGCGCACCGCGCCCTCGGGAATGCGCACCGCCAGGATGGCGTCACACGCCTTGGCTGAAGCGATCAGATGGCTCACCGGGCAGATGCCGCAGATGCGCGCCATGAGCGACGGCATCTCATAAAAGGGCCGGCCTTCGCAGAATTTCTCAAACCCGCGAAACTGGGTGACATGGAAGTAGGCTTCCTCGACGTGGCCCTCCTCGTCCAGATGGAGCGAGATCTTGGAATGGCCCTCGATACGGGTCACCGGGTCGATAACAATTGTTTGCCGTGGCATAATTTATCCGAATTTGGCTGCCGGATTGGGCATCTTCCCTTCCAGCAGTTCGCTGAGCACTGAGAAAATCAGGTCCGCCGAGGGCGGGCAACCGGGCACGAACACGTCCACCGGGACGAATTCGTGCACGGGGCGCACGATGGCATTCAGGGCTGGAATCACCTGGCGCGGAATCTGCGCGTCCAGGGTGGCGTTCTCCAGGTAGGCGCGTTTCAGGACGGCGTTGGCGCCGAAGTTATTGCGCATGGCGGAAACGTTGCCGGTGATGGCGCAATCGCCCAGGGTCACGAGGATTTTGGTGCGCGCGCGCACCAGGCGGATGCGGTGCAGATCGTCCTCGCTCGAAATCGCCCCTTCCACCAGGGTCACGTCGACGTTCTCGGGGAACTGCTTGGCGTCCACCAGCGGACCCCATACGACGGTGACGCGCTGTGCCAGCGCCACCAGGCGTTCGTCGGTATCGAGCAGCGACATGTGGCAGCCGGAGCAGCCATCCAACCACACGGTGGCCAGCCTGACTTTAGTCTGGGTAGCGGTCATCGTCTTCCCTCCCGCATGAGCGTGAGATAGGGCAGGAACTGGCGCCGCTTGGACATCTCGGCGACCGATTTACCCTTTTCGGAAAGCGCCCCGGTGGGGCACACCTGCACGCACTTGCCGCAACCGGTGCAGCTTTCGCTCTTGCCCCAGGGCTGGGCCAGGTCGGTGATGACGCGGCACTCCACGCCGCGCGACATGATGTCCCAGGTATGCGCGCCTTCGATTTCGTCGCACACGCGGACGCAGCGCGCGCACAGAATGCAGCGGTTGTGATCCACCACGAAGCGCTCGTGAGAGGCGTCGACCGGCATGCGGGGATATTGATAGGGGAAGTGCACGTGGGTCATCCCCAGTTTCAGCGCCATGTTCTGCAGGTCGCAGTGGCCGTTGGTGACGCAGACGCTGCACACGTGGTTGCGCTCGGCGAAGACCAGCTCCAGAATGCCGCGGCGGAATTTGGCGAGGCGCTCTGAATTCACGGTGACTTCCATGCCCTCGGCGACGCGCGTGACGCAGGCCGGCAGCAGTTTGTTGACGCCCTTGACCTCCACGATGCACAGGCGGCAGGCGCCGGCGTTGCTCAGCCCGGGCAGATTGCACAGGGTGGGGATGAAGATATTGTTCTCGCGGGCGACTTCGAGAATGGTCTGATCTTCGCGTGCGCCGACCTCGCGGCCGTCGATGGTCAGCGTCTTGACGCGGATGGGAGCTCGCGCGCTCATACAGTCACCTCGTCCTTGGTCTTGCAGGTTCCGGCGGGACAGCCAGCGCCGGTCACGTGGGCATCGTATTCGTCACGGAAATATTTCAGCGTGGTCACCACCGGATTGGGTGCGCTCTGGCCGAGCCCGCACAGGCTGGTGCTGCGCACCAGCTCGCAGAGTTCCTCGAGCAGCGCCACGTCCGCCGGGGTAGCTTCTCCCGCGGTGATTTTTTCCAGGATGCCGTGCATCTGCTGCGTCCCGGCGCGGCACGGAATGCACTTGCCGCAGGATTCGCTCATGCAGAATTCCATGAAGTACTTGGCGACATCCACCATGCAGGACGTCTCGTCCATGACGATCATGCCGCCGGAGCCCATGATGGAGCCGATGCGCGCCAGCGATTCGTAATCCACCGGGGAATCCAGGTGCTCGGCGGGAATGCAGCCGCCCGACGGGCCGCCGGTTTGCACCGCCTTATATTGCTTGCCATCGGGAATGCCGCCGCCGATCTGGTGAATGATCTCGCGCAGCGTGATCCCCATGGGGACTTCGATGAGGCCGGTATTCTCCACCCGCCCGGCGAGGGCGAACACCTTGGTGCCCTTGCTCTTCTCCGTGCCGATGGCGGCGAACCACTCCGCCCCGTGGCGCACGATGGGTGCGATGTTGGCGAAGGTCTCCACGTTGTTGATCAGCGTGGGGCACTCCCACAGCCCCGATTCCGCCGGGAAGGGCGGACGCGGACGCGGCGTGCCGCGCTTGCCTTCGATGCTGGCGATGAGCGCCGTTTCCTCACCGCAGACGAAGGCGCCGGCGCCGAGCCGTATATCGATGTGGAAGCTGAAGCGGGTGCCAGAGATGCTATTGCCGAGCAGGCCCATGCGCTCGGCCTGTTTGATGGCGGTCTTGAGGTGCTTGACGGCCAGCGGGTATTCGGCGCGCACGTAGATGTAACCCTTCTGCGCGCCCACGGCGTAGGCCGCGATGGCCATGCCTTCGAGCACGCGGTGGGGGTCGCTTTCCAGCACGGCGCGATCCATGAACGCGCCGGGGTCGCCTTCGTCGGCATTGCAGATGACGTACTTCTCCTGCTCGCCGGTCTTGGCCACGGTGCTCCACTTCAAGCCGGTGGGATAGCCGGCTCCGCCGCGTCCGCGCAGTCCGCTGTTCTTGACCTGCTCGATGACTTCGAGCGGCGTCATCTCGGTGATCGCCGTGACCAGAGCGAGGTAGCCATCGTGGGCAATGTAGTCCTCGATGCGCTCGGGATCGATCTTGCCGGAATTTTCCAGCACGATCTTCTTCTGGCGCTCAAAGAACGGCACGTTGGTGGGACAGGGGTGGAGGCCGCTCGAGCCAGCGTCGGCGCCGGTGTCCAGGGTGCGAATGATTTCCGGGGCGTCCTCCGGGGTGACCGAGGCGAACATCTGGTCCTCGGTTTCCACGGTGACCAGGGGCCCGGCACTGCACAACCCCATGCAGCCGACGCCCTTGACGAGGACCTCATTCTTCATGCCCGATTCGGCGACTTCCTTCTTCAGAGCGTCGCGCACGTGGTCGGCGCCGCTAGAGAGACAGCCGGCGGCGATGCAGACGCAGACATGGTGCTGGAACTTCTTCTCGGCGTCGCGCTCTGTCTGCGCAATTTTGTGTAACTCCTCGATGGTCATGGATGGATGCCTTTCTGGATGCGTGCCAGCATGTCTTCAGGAGCGATCTTGCCGAGCACCGCGGAATCCATTACCGCTGCCGGCGCCAGGCCGCAGGACCCCAGGCAGCGCGCCGTCAGCAGGCTCAACTCCCCGTCCGGCGTGGTCTCGCCCGGCTTGATCCCATGGCGCCGCTCGATGGCCTTCAACAAAAGCGGCGCGCCCTTAATGTAGCAGGCGGTGCCCGTGCAGACCACGCACGTGTGCCGGCCTTTGGGCTTCAGGGTAAAGAAGTGATAAAAAGTCGCCGCGCCATACACGCGGCTGAGTGGCACACGCAGCACAGAAGCCACGAATCGCAACGCGTTCTCATCGAGATAGCCGAAGCACTCCTGAACGGTGTGCAAGGTTTCGATGAGGGCGTGCGGTTCGCGCCCGTGACGGCGTGCCGTAGCCTCGACGATTTTCCATCGTTTATCGTCGGAGGGCAGTTGAGGCGCTCCTACAAACGTCTGCATAGAATTCATATCGGGTGCATTTACGATTCCAGAGTCAATTATCCGAATTCTCAGTAAGTTGGGGAGAATGTGAACGCCGAAAGCAGCGGCGAATGACGCAATTGGGGCAGAAGCCCCACAGATTCAAGTACTTAGATTTCCTCAAGTCGTTGAGAATTGCGGCGGTGGCAATTTGAAAGAGAGGATTGGGGTTTGCGGCTGATTCGGCGGCGGCTTCACTGGTTGGGGAGGGGTGGGGCCAGAGGGTCCGCCGGGCCGGGCGGCGCCGGGGCTTGGTGGAAGTTCGGACTGTCGTAGGGGAAGCGGAGCTCGCCATCGGGTCCATAGTGCTCGGGGGGATGCGGCTGGGGCGCGGGGCGGCTTGGTGGGTTCGTTTGGTCCGGGGTGCAAGTAGTTTCGTTTGCTTC
>JADGNS010000419.1 GCA_017883355.1 Candidatus Solibacter sp. | reverse complement strand
CGCTGGTACGATGCGGCGTAGAGGACCTTGGGACTTACGGGATCGATGGCTACGTCGGTGAAGCCGGTATAGGTGTCGATGTATTTGGACTTCTTCCAGGTCTTGCCGCCATCCACCGATTTAAAGAGACCGCGCTCCGCACTGGGGCCGAAGAGATGGCCCATGGCCGCCACGTAGACGATATTGGGATTCGTGGGGTCTACTACGATGCGGCCAATCGACTGGGTATCTTCCAGACCGAGATGGTTCCACGTCTTGCCGCCATCGGTGGTGCCCCAGACGCCGTCGCCAATGGAAGAACTCTGCCGGTTGTTGGACTCGCCGGTGCCGATGTAGACGACGTTGGAATCCGATGGGGCGATGGCGATGGCGCCGACCGACTCGTTGGCCATGTTGTCGAATTGCGACTTCCAGTGATTGCCGCCATCGATCGACTTCCACAGTCCGCCCGTGGCAAAACCGACATAGAGGAGCATCGGGTCCTTCTCGGCACCGGCGATGTCGTCGATGCGGCCCATCATGGTGGCGGGACCGATCGAGCGGAATTCAAACCCGCGCAACAGCGGGTCGGAGGTGGGATTGGGCGGCGGAATCGGGGGCTCGACCGGCCCACGTCCCTGCGCCCATACCGTGCCGGCGATACTCAGGCAGGTTACGGCGGCGATCCACAACGGCGACACACTGCGTCTCGAAGCACAAGCGAGCATAATTTGTTAAATCTATCACAGGCTGGTGGACGGGTGTGAGAACGCTGCGGGCGGCCGGTTTGGCTGGGAGGCGAGCTTGATATGATGATGGAACACTATGCCTGATTTGGGTTCGGACTCCGCTCCGTTGTCGGAAGCCGTCACCGACGATATTCGCGTCGAGGTGATGGCGAGCTACTCGCCGGAGAACTCACGGCCGCTGGAAGGCGAATGGGTTTTCCAATACACGGTGCGGATTACCAACCAGAGCACCAGCACGGTCCAACTTCTCGGCCGGCACTGGGTGATCACGGATGCGGCGGACCAGACGGAAGAAGTCAGAGGTCCCGGGGTGGTGGGCAAGCAGCCCGTGCTGGCGCCGGGGGAGTCGTTCAAGTACTCGTCGTGGTGCCCGTTGAAGACTACGACGGGCATGATGCGCGGCACGTACGAGATGGCGCGCACGGACGGGAGCCACTTCGACATCGAGATCGCGCCTTTCGCGCTGCGGGCGCGGTACACGGTTCACTGAACGATCGCGGTCACTCGATGAGGCGGAAGGAGTAGATCTTGCCGATGCGTCCGGAACTGGAAGTGGAGTCGCCGCCCGCGGGAGGCAGCAGGCCGTAATCGCCCGAGCCCAGGTTGGGCAGCACGACCTCGTAGGTTCGCGGCGCCGTCTTCTTACTTTCGAACGGAACCAGATCGCGCGTGGCGCCGCCGGAAACGTGCATCACTCCGCCTGTCACGGTGCGAAACTCCCGCGAATCCTTGGCCTCGCGCAGTCGGAGGAGTTGATACTCCGTGATCGCCACGCCTTCCGGCGTATACACCAGGATGTTCACCGGCGATTTCAGTGCGGTCTTGCTGTGGTCGCCGTTCACGTGTCCGTTGACGTCACCCTTCACGATGCCCACCGTGCCGATCGTCTTGAGCACGCCGCCGGTCTTGAAGTTGACCACCTCCGGCGCGAGGTCGGCCCACGCGTCGTTCTTCAGGTAGTACACGCCGACTTCGTTCACCGGCCCCGGCGCCGCCTTCGGAGCGGCGGCCAAGGGGTTCCCGGCCGCCCCCACCGGCATGGACGCGCTCGCGCCCGCAGCCGCCTTCTCCATCATGGCGGCAATCACCTTGTCGCTGACGCCCGCGCCTTTCAATGCAATCAGGTCGTCGGGAGCGGTGGTGTAGCGCCCCGGTTGAGCCTTAATGGTGGAGAGCAGAATCTCCTCGCCCAAACCCGCCTTCGCCATTTTCAAAATGGCGTCATTGGTCAGGACGGTTTGTGCCAGGCAAACCGTGAAAACGGCCAGGGCAGCCGCAAGCGTACGTGGACGTAACATGATTCTGGAAGTGTACAATCTCCCACACCCCGACGCAAGACAATCTAACGGTCACTAGTACACGATGAATTTCGAAAAGTCAATCCGCGACCGGACAAGGCTCAACAAGGTCTACGGTCCCGCCCGGTGGCGAAAGCTGAAAGGGGTCGCTCGCGTGCGGCTTCAAAGCGGTAGAATTCGGCTGGCGGAATTGCACTGGTACGAAGCTCATGGTATTGGTAAAAAGGACATCAAACGAAAGCGGTACCTGGATTGATGCGAGGAATGCGACGCAAGGATTCAACTCCACGATTTGTGGTTTGCATAGACAACTCCGATTATTCGGCGTCACTGGAACTGCACAAGATTTACGCGGTTGTTCCGGACTTCGACGCGGCCCAGGATGGGGACCTTCGAATCGTTGACGAGAGCGGCGAAGACTACCTGTACGCTGCCAGCCGCTTCGTCGCAATCGAAGTTCCTAAGGCGCTGGAGCGCGCCATGCTCAAGAAGGCATCCTGAAACCGGTCACTTCTTCGCGCTGTCTTTGAATGCCTCGTCGGATTCGGCGCCCTGGCGCGGTTTCCAATCCAGCGAATAATACTCGCCGCGGTCGCGCGCCCAGGGGTCGAAGGCGTTGACTACGTGCTGAAGTTCCGGCGCCAGTTCCGGCATCGTCCGCAGCAGCACGCGCTTCAACGGCAACACCTGCTGGCGATGGCCGTTGGGCGTGCCTTCCTCCATCTGCACGGGACCGGGGCCGTTGTTCTTCACCCAGTCCAGGCCGAGCGTGGTGTAAAACTCCGGGCGGAAACTCGAAGTAAAGAAGCGGTCGCTGAAGAGACGGCGCGAGGCGTTGAGAATGAACACCACGAACTGCGTCTCGGAGATGGCATACCCATGCGGGCGCGTAGTTTCGGCCAGCCAGCCGACCACCGTATCGACGTCCTCCACGTTGTCCACCATGCTGCCGTTGGCGTGGCCCAGGCAATCGTTGATGGGCTTCTTGCCGGCATCGAGCTGGGCATCGGTGATGACCTTGGTGGCGTCGCAGGTGTGCTGCCCGTAGACCTCGCGCAGGAGCTTCACCAGGTCCTTCTGGTCCTGGGTGGGGGCGTGCGCGTCGATGAAATCGTCGAAGCCGCTCAACTGGCGCAGGCCGTACTGGCGGCGGAATTCGTTGAAGCGCGGCACGCCGCGCTCGCGGTCGCGGATTAAATCGAGCGCGGCCACATCGATCTGCTGGGTGGCACTCTCCAGCCGTCCCATCTTGACGTTTTGCAGGAAGCGCGGATGATTTTGCAGGGCCAGCAATCCCAGGCGCTGGCGCCCCATGCTGAGCGCCCAGTTGCCCAGGCCGCGCGAGCGCATGACGTCGGTGGCCTTGCCGCGGAAGGTCTCGATGACGGGAATCTTGTTCTGAATCTGGTTGGCATCCTTCCGCAGGTCGCGGTATTCGATCAGGTCGGGCACCAGCGCGTGCAGGCGGTAGACGGTAATGAACTCCTCGGGGAAGTTGAACGGCGACCCGAAGTGATTCACGCCGCCGTTGACGTGGTCCGGATTGCGGATGTCCCAGATGTCCTTCTTGTTTTTGTCGAGGAGGGCGAACACGGGGTCGTCGGCATAGACCTGGCTGCCCAGGCCGAAAATGCCGGGGCCGGAGGCGAAAACGGAATACCACTGGCCGGACTTCTTGACGTCGGTGGATTTGCCGAAATCCTGGGTGACGATCTGCGCCAGCGCGTCGGCCACGGCTTTGCTGTCGCCGAGCGGCCCGCCGAGCAGCCCGCTCCAGTTGGCGTTCATGCCGCGGTAGAGGGGCTCGTCATAGAGCAGTTGCGGGGTCCACTCGGTGGTGTGGATCTTGGCGATCTCAGCGGCCACCACCAGGCGGCCCGCCTCGAAGAGTTCGTCGGGCGTGACGTCCTTGTAGCGGACGACGGCAGTGGGCCTGGCCGGATTGCGCAGGCCGGAATCGGCTTCGGGAGTCTGCACGGAAACCCTGCGGAACTCATCGACGAAGGCATTGTGCTCGCGGGCGAACAGGTTGGTGTAGAAGCTGATGCCGATGGTCCAGTTATCGGGGAAGGCGGTGGCTTCCTGCCCGGCCCACTCGGGGTTGATGGGGTCGGCGGGTTCGAAGGCGGGCAGCAGGGCGTTGGGCATGAGGAGCCGGGCGCGGTCCGCGGGGTCGCGTTTGACGCGCTTGCGGGAGCGCTCGTCGTAGCCATAGATCTGCGAGGCATCCCACCACGCGGTCACAT
This sequence comes from Candidatus Solibacter sp., assembly GCA_017883355.1. GTDB lineage: Bacteria > Acidobacteriota > Terriglobia > Bryobacterales > Bryobacteraceae > Solibacter. The sequence goes on along the minus strand of JADGNS010000419.1, from coordinate 1,067 downwards.
TGTTGGCGAAGGTCTTGGGCGCGCGCTCCAGATATTCCTTGCCGTCATGGGTGAACTTGCCGGGCTCGCCGGATTCAGAGACCAGCGCCTTGTCGATGCGGTCGCCGGGGCGGCAGCCCAGCTTCTGGTCCGCCTCGCTGCAGCCCACGCTCATGAACTCTTTGGCGTTGTGGCCTTCGTCGAGATGGCTGAACCAGTCATGCGTCATGAACTGAATCCAGAAGGCGGCGAGGACGTTGAAGAAGGGCGCCTTCTTGTAATCGCAGTTGGCATCCTTGGAGAAACCGGGCAGGCCGTAGCCCTCGTTGCACGCCGCGGAATTGGATTGCGCGCGGGTGAAGAGTTTGCGCGAGATCGCCTGCGGGTCCGGCTTGAGCAGCGCGAGACGGTCGCCGTGGCGGTTGCGGGTGAGCTGGGTGCGGCCCAAATCCGGGAAGAGCGTATCGAATTCGGCATTGCGCGCGAAGAGCTGGCCGGTGGACCCCATCAGCGGATTGCGTATGTCGTTGCAGATGCCGGTGAGGGTGCGGGCGCGAATCAGTTCGCCCTTGCACACCTGATCGCCCGTGCCGCCCACGTCGCGGAAATTCGGATGCGCGGGGGGCAGGCGCAGTTCCGCCCAGACCTTGAGCGCCGGACCGGGCACGCCCTTGCGGCCCGTGACGTACTGCTGGTAGGTCTTGTTGTTATCGAAGAGGTTGAACTTGATGAGCTCGATGCGTTGGTATTCGAGATCGAGCAGCGCGCCATCGATGCCGCGTCCGGTAGGGCCCAGATGGTTGGCCTGTTTGACGAATTCGGGTGCTTTGGATCTGGCGTCGCCGGCGCCCCAGTAATTGGCCCAATCCACCCAGGGCGTGGCGCGGAACTGCGCTGCTACATCGCCGCCGCGGCAGACAGCGGTACCGTTTTCGACCTTGCCCTGGAAGCGTAATTCGCGCGTGGTCGCGATAGGGCGAATTCCCGAGTCGATCATCTGGGCGCAATTGCGCAGCGATTCGAGTTCCGCCTTGATGGATTTATCCCGGTCGCTTTGGCAGCTTACGGACAGCAGAATGGTGAGAAAA
>JADGNS010000418.1 GCA_017883355.1 Candidatus Solibacter sp. | reverse complement strand
GCTCGACCAGCTCTCCAAACAGGACAAGGCGCTCGCGCTGAAGGTCGCCGGGCGTGTACAGGGATTGAACAACACTCTGACCAATCAGAAAGGCATGCTCGAGGGACTGGTGAAGGGCGGCAGCCTCGCCATGAAACAGGCTCGGGAAAAGGAACTCGAAGCTTGGATCGACGGCGACCCGGTCCGCCAGAAGAAGTATGGCGACGTTCTCCCGGCGCTGCGTGCTCTTCAGGCGGAAAGCGAGAAAACGCGGGAACAGAGCGCCACGTTGACGACCCTGACCACCGCGTCCACCTACCTCGGCGCAGCCCAGACAGCCTACCGCCTCGCGGTTGAGCGGCCGAAGGCGGACATGGATCGGGAGGCGGGGTTTCAGGAGCGCGACTGGCCCCGGATTCGCGACGGGCAGGAGCGCATGCAGCGCACGATGGATGCTACCGCCGACCGGGCACTGCTCCGATGGGCGCTGGGCCTGGCCGCCGGCCTGCCGGCCGAACAGCGGATCCTGGCGGTGGACCAGGCTGCCGGCCTGAAGTCCGGAATGCCTAAGGCCGACTCGGATAAGGCGATTGACGTGTTTCTACAGCGGCTGTTCGAGGGCACCAAACTCGCCGATCGCGATTTCCGACTCAGCCTGATCGATAAGAGCACCGCGGACCTCCTGGCGACCAAGGACCCGTTTATTCTCCTCGCGGCGGCCATGGAGCCGCTGGCGGAAGCCAATCGCGAATCGGCGAAGAATCGCGCCGGAGCGCAGACGCGCCTTATGCCGCGTTATATGGAAGCCTTACTGGCGAAGGCGGGCGGCCTGGTCGCTCCGGACGCCAATAGCACTCTGCGCGTGACCTATGGTCAGGTGAAGGGGGTGGACGCCAAAGACGGTCTCTATTACAAACCGCAGACCACGCTTGCCGGCATTACCGAGAAGCACACCGGCGAGGGGGATTTCGACGCGCCCAAAGTTCAGCTCGACGCCATCAAAGCCCTCCGGTCGGGCAAGAAAACGCCCTACCTCGATTCTTCACTCCGGGACGTGCCGGTCAATTTCCTGTCGACCGTCGACACGACGGGAGGAAATTCCGGTTCCCCGACCCTTAACGGAAAGGGCGAGTTGGTCGGCCTTCTGTTCGATGGCACCTACGAGTCCGTCGCTTCCAACTTCCTGTTCGATCCCTCAACCACCCGCTCGATTCATGTAGACAGCCGGTACATGCTGTGGAACATGGCCGAGGTGGATGGCGCCATCAATCTGCTTCAGGAGATGTCGATCCCCGACTCTATGCCTGGTGCGTCGGCGCCTGCCGTGTCTCCGCGCAAGGCAACTGGGGCTTCCGCCGCAGGTCGGTAATTTCATGTGGGGCAGGATGGAAGGGGTATCCTCTGGGTCCGGCGGGTTGGCAACCCGCCGGGAGTGCCGGTTGCCGGGGTACCCTCGCGCGCAGCTTGCCAGGCTGCCGTTGTAGCGCTATTTGGCTTCCTCCACACTCCGCAGAATTTCGCGGGCCTCCGCTTCCCGCTCCCTCTGTACGCGAACGTTCCACCAACCGAGAAAATTTCCGCTTTCCTGGCGAGCAGCCACATTTCGGTCCATGGCGAAGAAAGGTATCTCAGCTTCTCGCAATAGACTCTCGGCCAACCCGATACCAATCGGATTTGCTATGCCGGTTTGGATCACGACATCGAGGTCGCTTTCGCCTGCCTGTTCACGAGACATCGCACGGCTCCTTCACGCTACGACGCAGCGGTTCCGTCTGCGTCCTCGACTTAACTTACCATCTCGCCTCGTGGCGTCATACCAACCGCAGTTCCGTTCGGGTGTTCAAGTCTCACCTCGGATGACATGCGCGGTATCCCCTTGTGACGCGGGTTACGGCCTTCGGTGCTTTCGCCCGATCGCGCCTCGAACGCTCGGCCAGAATTCGCGGAATCCGTTGCTCGCCATACGACCCGCGAAACCCCACCCGATTCGCGTGAGAGCGTGCTGGGTGTCTGCTTCGCTCGACACCCGCCACGTGTCCGACAGGAAGTTATTGCCCGCAATGGCCGCATACCGCGCGTACGCCGGCATGGTGCCGCCGTCTGCGCGGCGAGCCAGAAATGTCATCCTGACAATCTGGCGGACGCGCGCGGCGAACGGCTGTCCGGCGGCGCGCGGGTACCGCGGATCCTCGCCCCACACCGCGCCGAGGCTTGCCTCCATCGCGTTGCCCGTCACCACACCGGTCAGGCGCATGCCGTAGCGTTTCCCGAAGCCGTCCCAATGCGGGCCGTATTCGCGCGGGGAGTTCAGCATGGTTCCCCAGCCCGCGCTGATGACGCCGCCGGCCAGGCTGGCGGGGCCGACCGAACTGCGGACAAACCACTTCATGCGCCCCTCCGCATCGATTGGAGCGGGCGTTTGGTTCTGCGCGAGCGCGTGGGTGCAGTAGACGGCGACGAGCAGGAGTGGTATGCGGGTCAACTCGAAGGCCTCTGGAACAACGCTATCATAATGAGAACAGGGTTCAAAGGTGGATACGGACACTGCGATCGGCGGACCTCACGACCGATTCCCTTTCACATAGCTGTCGCTCGTGTAGGCCGCCGCGGTCGGCCTGCCGAACGAGGCTCTCGAACGCATGATCTTGGCTGCCCAGTGCGGACCCCGCCGCTCCATTCTCCGCTCGCAAAGCCCCGGTGGAGATCTTCGTGATCGACCACATCGACAGGACCCCGGCCGCTAACTGAGTGGGACAGACCATCGAGCCGCGCAATCAGAGTGCTAGCGCGCCTTTGTACATCATGTCCTTGAGCATGAACTTGAGAGACAGGTGAAACGGGCCAAAGCGGCTTTCCAGCGTCACTGCCTTCTCTCCCACGGTGATCGGATCCGCCCCGCGCGCAAAGAAGAGCAGTAACTCCGTCGCCGCGTCTCCCGATCCGGTAAGCAGGTGGGCACAAGAAATGGCGGCCTTGCCTTTGCGCTCGATGCGGCTGTTCTGCTTGATGGCCTCGATCGTGCCTTCGTTGGGATTGGGCACGCTTTCTCCGTCCCTGCCCTTGCGCGGCGGCAACAACGGCATTCCCTGAAGCCGGATCACATAGAATTGTGCGGTTCCCTCGGGCAGCGCGGGCCCGCCGGCAAGACGGACGGGCTTGGCGCTTTCCCAGCGCGCGAGCACCCTGAACTGCACCGACTGGCCCGTGTCGGTGCTTGGAACCGGCGGCGGACGCTCACCGATCGGCACACTCGTGACGGCCCCGGGTGTGGAGCCCGGATTGGCGCCGGGAACACCTCCTCCCGGTCTCGCCACGCCCTCGTAGGATCCGGCTGCGCCCGCGCGCTTCCGTTCGACCTCGAAACGCACAATTCCTTCCCGCGCCCATGGGGACCGTCCGAGCAGAATCTGCTTCTCGTCGCTGCTCCAGTCGGCGGGGTCCTTGCTTTCCCAGAATTCCTGGCGCGCTGCCTGTAGGGCGTGTAACGCCGGCCATACAGTCGCGGCCTCTAGCAGGCGCCTTCGTGTCTGGAGCATAGGTAGGTCCCTATTCCATAGTAGCTGGACAGCGCTGTGCGGTCCGCTTCAGCCGGCGCAGGACGCCACCGGATGCTGGCATAATCAGAGCATGCTGGCCTGGTTGCCCTGGCTGCTGTTCTGGCCCCAGACGAACTCCGAAGCCCTGCCCCGCCTGAAAGCCTGCTCGGAAGCCTTGCAGCGCAACCAGGCTCAACAGGCCGTCACGGATTGCAAGCAGGCGGTCGGCATCGACGGTCAATCGGGCTCCGCGCACTTGCTGCTCGGCCAGGCCTATCTCGCCCTGCGCGCCGCCAGCATGATCGCCGAGGCAAAAGCCGAGCTTCAACAAGCGTTGGACCTCGATCCCAGTCTGGTCTGGGCGCGCTTCTACCTGGCGAAGGTGTACCTCGATACCGGCCGCCCGGACAAGGCCAAGGCCGAACTCGAGCAGGCGCTGAAGACGCGGCCCGGAGTGGCGCACTTCCTCTCGCTGCTGGGGGAGGCGGAGCGCAAACTCGGCAATCCCCAGGACGCCCTCGAATGGCATCGCAAGGCGCTGGCGGCCGATCCGAAAATGAACACGGTGCACTACTACACCGCGCTCGCGTACATGGACCTCAAGAAGGAAGATGAAGCGATCGCGGAACTGGAAGCTTCGATTCAATCGCCTTTTGTGGCGCCGGAGTTGTACCTGACCCTGGGCTCCCTCTATGTCCAGCGGAAGCGCTACCGCGAGGCCGAAGACCTGTGCCGCAAGGCAATCGCACTGGACCCGGAGCACTCGGAGTCTTACCTGAATCTCGCGCAGCTCTTCAATGCCCAGGGACTGAGCAGTAAGGCGCTGGCCGCGCTGCACCAGGCACTGCCGCCAGGCAAGACATTTCCGACTTCTCCTTATTACCAGCAACTGCAGGCCGACGTTCACTTCGAATTCGGCCGCGCCTATGCGGCCAAGGGCAGTCCCCGCGAAGCCATCGCGGCGTACCTGCGGTGTCTGTCGCTGGATGCGGCCCGGGCCAACGCCCACCGCAACCTCGCCGCACTGTATCGGCAACAGGGAGATGGTGTGCATGCCGCCGAGCAGGCTGCCTTGGCGGACAAATTGGAGAGCCGGAAGTAGCGGAGTTGCCCCCCAACTTTAGTTGGGTTGACACCGCAGGTGATTGCAGATAACATCACCTCGAAGTATCAATTAAGGGGGTCTTCGTGCGTCACAGCTTTATGAAACTACTTCTGCTCCTAGCCTTAGGAGCCTCCGCACTGCTGTCGCAGACCGATCGTGCGACACTTCGCGGCACTGTCACCGACCCGTCCGGTTCGGTGGTTCCCAACGCGCAAATATTGATTCAGGAAGTGGGCACCAACGTCGAACGCAAGCTCGCTACCGACGAAAACGGCACCTACGAAGTGGCAGCCTTGAAACCCGGCCATTACCTGGTCAAGGTAGAGATCAAGGGTTTCCGCGGTTTCCAGGCGGAAGATGTCCTGCTCGACGCCGGCCTGACCCGGCGCTTTGACATCACGCTCCAGGTGGGCGCCACCACGGAGTCGGTAACCGTCACGGGCGGCGCGCAGTTGATCCAGACGGAAAACGGCGCCATCTCCGGTGAGCTCGACAAGAAGAAGTTCCTCGACCGGCCGTTGGTGGACGTTTATCCGTCCCCGCTGGCCCTTATGACCACCATGCCAGGGATCCAAGGCAACGGCTGGAACCTGGTTATGTCGGGCGTTACCGATCGCAACAAGCAACAATGGCAAATGGACGGCGTGGCCAACGACACCACGGGCGACCAGCTCGACAACCCCGCGTTCTTTGAGACCGTACAGGTGAACGAGGTGACGAGCGGCT
>JADGNS010000417.1 GCA_017883355.1 Candidatus Solibacter sp. | reverse complement strand
TCTCTTCATGCTATTTCATAACGCACAGGCTTGCGGTGTCCCGCCAAAAATGCCAAGCTCAACCAAGCCGACAGAAAAGGCACACATAATGAAGACGCACAACACAAGCTTGATCGGAGCGCTCGTTGCAGGGCTCCTCACCGCTTCCATCGCATTCTCCCAGCCGGCGCCGGCGCCGGCCGCGCTTCCCCGCTCACCGGAGATTCATGCGGATCGAACGGTTACGTTCCGGCTCGCCGCGCCCAAAGCTGCCGAGGTCACGTTGAACGGAAGCTGGGAAGGGGCGCGCGATATCAAGATGACCAAGGACGACAACGGCGTCTGGTCGGCGACCATCGGGCCGCTCGGCGCCCAACTGTGGGGCTACTGGTTTTTGGTGGACGGGGTGAAGGCGTTGGATCCGGGTAACGGGGAAACCCAACGGGACGGCGTCAGGATCGACAACCTGCTGATGATCTCCGGCCCCGAGTCCGAGATGTGGGATTTCAAGGATGTACCGCACGGGACCGTGGAGCAGGTGTGGTACCCGTCCCCAACCCTGAAGCTGGCGCGCCGGCGGATGTATGTCTACACGCCGCCGGACTACAAGAGCGGCACTTCCCGCTACCCCGTTTTGTACCTGCTGCATGGTGGAGGCGGCGATGAAGACGCATGGGTCGTCATGGGCCGCGCCAACATCATCATGGACAACCTGATCGCGCAGGGCAAGGCGAAACCGATGATCGTGGTCATGCCGAATGGCAACGCCACCCAGACGGTATCCCAGGGCTTCGGCTTTGGCCCGACGCCCGCGCCCCAGGCCGTTCGGGCGCCTGCTCCACCCCCGTTGCAGGCTGCTGCAGCCGGCGGCGGACGGGCCGGCGGCGCACCCGGCGCACCGGGACGCGGCATGCAGCCGCAGCCATACGAAGGTTCTTACCCGCAGAGCCTGGTCAGGGACGTGATTCCCTTCATCGAGAAGAACTACCGCGTCATCGCCGATAAGGACAGCCGCGCCATCGCCGGCCTTTCCATGGGTGGCGGCCACACTCTCACCGCAACCAACAACAATCCGGGTGTCTTTGGCTACATCGGCGTGTTCAGCTCCGGACCCCGCACGGTGGATGAAGCGTACGAAAAACAATTGGAGGCCGTCAAGAACGGCGGAGTCAAGTTCTACTGGGTCGGCGCCGGAACCACGGATATGGCCCGCGATGGCTCGGTGAATCTTTCCGGGTTATTGAAGAAGCACGGTTTTAAGACGTCCTACAAGGAAATCCCGGGTGCGCACTATTGGTTCCTCTGGCGCGATTTCCTTGCCGACTACGGTTCCATCCTTTTCCGCTGAGAACGCCGATCATCGATTCGAAGTGAACTCGTAGCTGCCGGACTGTAGATTGTAGACAGCCCTGCCGTTTTCATGCTTGACGAAAGTGACGCCTTTCGCCTCGCCGGCGCCCTTTCCGCCTTCCTTCACCGCCGTTGGCGCCGTTGCCGGCAAATAGAGGGTGGCGGTCGTGTTGGCTGGAACGGTAGCCCGGTAGGTAAGGACTTTGCCGTCTACTTTCCAGGCGCTGCTGATTCTGCCGTACATCGAATCGTAATAGCCCTCCGCCGATGTCATGACTCCCGTAGGATCGGGCTCCGGCTGAAGGATGAACTTCTTGAAACCGGGTTCATCCCGCTGAATTCCCAGCGAATAAGCCATCATCCATTGGCCGACGGCCCCGAAGGAATAGTGGTTGAACGAGTTCATGCCGTTATTGCCGCCGAACCCATTTTCCACCGTATATCCGTTGAGCCGTTCCCATATTGAGGTCGCCCCCTGGTCGATGGCATAAAGCCACGACGGATATTGGTTGTTCTGCAAAATCCGATACGACAGCTCGCTAAGACCGTTGTCGGACAGCGCCTTGTTGATCCAGGAAGTGCCGATGAAGCCGGTCATCAGCGAATATTTCGGGCGCACGACGCCGTCGTCATCTTTGTTTTCCCGTGCCACGGTTTCCGCCAGGTTCTTGATCATGTAGGGGGTGTTTTCGCCGTTGAACAAACCCATGGCCAAGCCTACTGCATAGGAAGTCTGCGTATCGGCCACTCTGAATTCCGGAGGTGTTGGCGCCGCTCCCCGGCCGCCGCGTCCTCCGCCGATGCCAAGGGTCTTTCTTTCGGCGTTTACAAAGGTGGCATTGAAAAACGCCTTTCGCTTCTCATACATGCCCCTGTATTTTGCCGCATCATTGGATTTGCCTAAGGTGTCCGCTACCTTCGCCATGATGTCGAGGTCATAGGCGTGATAAGCAGTGACCAGGAAGGGCGATCCCAGCGCATTGTTTTGCGGCCCCAGCCAGTCACCCAACTGCCCGTCCGAGCTTAAGCCTGTCTTCGGATCGATCGTGGTCTCGAGATAGTCCACATAGGCGGCCATTGCCGGATAGTGGCGTTCCAACAGGGCGACGTCTTTGTATTGCAGATAGGTTTCCCATGGAACCACAATCCCCGCGCTTCCCCAGAGGACGCCGCCGAAGCCTCCTCCGATTGGCGCGACATCCGTGAACCTCCCGGAAGCGGCCTGTACGTCGCGCATCGCGTACATATGACGGGTCAGGAATTGATCGGCATTCGATAGATAGGTGGCGGTGCGCGAAAAGACATTGATATCTCCCGACCAACCCATGCGCTCGTTGCGTTGCGGGCAGTCGGTCGGTATCGTGAGGAAGTTGTCCACGTTGGACCAGACCAGATTCGACCATAGCCGGTTGACTTTTTCACTGGATGTTTTGTAATCGGCCGTCAACTCCCGGACGGAACTGATCGCCACGCCCTGAACGGCTTCCAGCGGAAGCGGCTTATCGATCCCGGTGATTTCGACGTATTGATATCCATGGGAGGTAAACCGGGGCTGGAAAACCTGGCTTCCCGCCTTCATCGTGTAGACGTCCTGGCTGAGTGCGGCACGATAGTTTTCCGTCATGATCATGCCGACATTTTTCCCCGACTCTTTCAGATCGGGATACGACATTTCGGCATACCTGAGGGTGATTCTGCCGCCGGCGCGCCCGTTGGCGATGCGGATCCTGGGCACTCCCACCAGGTTCTGCCCCATATTGAAGACATACACGCCGGGCCGCACTTCCTTGACGCTTTTCGCCGTCAGGGTCCGGAACACGCCGGCATTGTTACCGATCTGGCCGACGAGGGAGAGTTTGTCATAATTGAACGGCGTCCCCGGTGCTCCCCCGCGTCCGGCTTCCGCGCCGATGAATGCCGTGCCTTCGAGCGGCACCACGACTGCGCTCTTCCATTTGCTGTCGCCATAGGCGGCAGTGGTCCAGCCTTCCACGGCGGGCTCCCTGGCAGCATCGTAAACCTCGCCAAAATCCAGGCTGCTGTATACCAGAGGGCCGGCGGCGTAGTATTTCCACGTCCGGTCGTTGGTGGCGATCGTGTCGGAGGAGCCATCCCTGTAAGTGACCACGAGTTTGGCCAGCAGCGACTGCCGGTCGCCGAAGTGATTCCAGATGTTGCCGAAGCTGAGCAGGCCGCTCCACCAGCCTTCCCCGAGCATCGCGCCCATGGCGTTGTCGCCGGCCTTGATCATGCCGGTGACATCATAGGTTTGATACATGTGAGTAATGTTGTACTGAGTCAACCCGGGATTGTAATAGTCGTCACTCACGCGTTTGCCGTTCAGGAAGACCTCATAGATTCCGCGCGCGGTGACATAGAGGCGGGCGCCTTCGACGGCCTTGCCGGACGTCTTGAACGTGGTGCGCAGCATCGGGGCCGAGTTCCGGCTCGGATTCCCGACCACAAAGACGCCTTTGCCGCCGCCGGCAAGGACATAGCGCCCGTTGGCCACGGAGAATCCGGAGCTGGCCGTGACGAAGTCGGCATAGATTCCCTTATAGGGCTCCGTCAGACTCTCATGGAAGAGGGTATTGTTGGGGACGCGGTTGTTGCGAACCGTGACCTCGCGGAACATGGCATTCTGGCCCGGCCCCACGGAAAAACCGATGTCGCAGAGCATTCCGAAAGCAATCACATTGCCGCCCGAACCCGCGGGATTCAGATTTACCGAATTCGCCGCTCCGCCGCGTCCGCCGCGGCCCCCCGCACCGCCGGGAGGTCCGCCTTGAGGTCCGCCGGGAGCGGGCTGCGCGGCAGCGCCCGCGAATGCGGCATTCCCGTCGATCGAAATCGCAATCTGCCCAAACGTGCTACGGAGTTCGATGGAGTGTTCCGCATTCTTGTTGGCATTATCGATTAGCTCGGTCGAGACATCGAAAGTACGCAGCGGTTGTGAAGGCGTATCCGTGTCCTTGTAGCCGGCGCGGTAGACATGCAGCTTCGCCTTGCCGCCCGGCGTGCCATCCACGGCGGAAATGTCGAGTTCCAGCTTAATGTAGCTCTGATCTTTGCCGCTCTCGACCTGGAATATATTCTTGTTCTTATCCATCAACCGCGAGTCGTTGGCCCCATATACAAAGCTCGCGCGGGTGCTGCCCTGAGCGATCGTCAGGGCATATTTCACATCGAAGATCGCCAGATAGGGAGCATAGAGCACCAGGTCCTCGGCTCCCCCGCCGATCCATTTAGCGCCGCCCCAGGCGCTTGCATCGGGAGCGGGATCCATCAGACCGGTTTCAAACCAGGAACTGGCAGTGAGTTTCGCTGCCGCCTGATTCCACACCGTAACCGTCCACGAGTATCGCGTAGCGCCTTTGAGTGGGCTCCCGGCATATTTTATGGCGAGCGAAGTTGAGTTTTCGGTTCTCTTCGTGTCCCAGACTACGTTGCCCTTGGGATCCTTGACTTCAATCTGGTACGCCGTCTGCGCATATCCGCGCTCGCCTGCCGTCGTGGCCATTTGCCAGCCGAAACGCGGCTGTGTCACATCGATACCCAGAGGGGTATTTCTGTACTCCACCAGCAGGTTCTTGATGACGGCAGCCGCGTTTGCCTGCAGGACACTGCCGAGCAGCACGAACGCCATAATCAGAATCCGTTTCACGGACGGCGAAACCGCAGATGTCTGCTTCATAGTCCACTCAACCTCCACTTAGTTGCGCCGATCTTGGGTCACTTCTGGACCGGCTTTCCGTGAGCTTCAGGGGCCTGCTTAGCTCGGCGGCCCCGCCGGCGCGGAACCAGGCGTTCAGACCAAATGCACCTCCCCCGAAAAGGGGCTGCAACATCTGAAATCAGGTTACCAAAACAGGTCGTGACATCGCCAGAGAATGGTTCCTCACCAATGGCGGGACAGGTCGGGTTGGATCGTTTTGGGGAGCGTTGGTAATTATTTGAAAAGGAATGGCGGGGACGACGGGGCTCGAACCCGCGACCTCCGACGTGACAGGCCGAAGGCTCC
>JADGNS010000416.1 GCA_017883355.1 Candidatus Solibacter sp. | reverse complement strand
CTGACCCGGGACAACGCCGCCATCGAACCGGAGGGGGCGGACTACTATCTGACCGATGCGATTGGCCGCAACGCGGCGGCATACATCGAAGATGCGGCGAAACGGCCCGAGCCATTCTTCCTGTACACGGCGTTCACGTCGCCACACTGGCCGCTGCACGCCTTCGAGAGCGATATCGCGCGGTACCGCGATCGTTACCGCGACGGCTGGGACGCGCTGCGCGCCGAGCGGCACCAACGCCAGGTCCGTATGGGACTGGTAGACGGCAAATGGGGTCTGACCCCGCGCGACGAGGAGGTTCCAGCCTGGAAGGATGCGCCCGACCGGGATTGGCAGCAGCGCCGCATGGAGGTCTATGCAGCGCAGATCGACCGGATGGACCGCAACGTCGGGTCCATTCTCGATGCGCTCCGCCGGACCGGGCGGGATCAGGACACGCTGATCTTGTTTTTGGCCGACAACGGCGGCTGCGCCGAGAACTTGCCGCCCGGGCGGCTCAACAACAACAGTCCGAAACAGGCGCGCGACGGACGGCCTGTGCGGCCGGGCAACGACCCCTCGATCGTACCGGGTGGCGAGGACACCTTCGCCAGCTACGGCATCGCGTGGGCCAACGCGTCGAACACGCCGTTTCGCCGTTACAAGCACTGGGTGCATGAAGGGGGCATCGCCACGCCGCTGATCGCGCGCTGGCCGGGCGGCATGGATCGGCACGGCGCGATCACGCACGAGAGCGGTCACATCATCGACGTGATGGCCACCTGCGTGGATGTGGCGGGCGCCCGCTACCCGGAGCGTCACGACGGCGAGCGCATCCTTCCGCTGGAGGGGCGCAGCCTGGCGCCAGCGTTCCACGGCAGGAAGGTCGCGCGCAGCGACTCATTCTACTGGGAGCACGAGGGGAACCGCGCGATGGTGGACGGACGCTATAAGCTGGTTTCGCGCTTTCCGGACCGCTGGGAGCTATACGACCTGGAAGCCGATCGCTGCGAAATGCGCGACCTCTCCACCTCGGATTCGTCGCGTGTCGAGCGTATGGTGGGGCGCTACGACCGTTGGGCCGAGCGCTGCAACGTCCGGCCCTGGGACGAGGTGCGCAAGATCCCGGCGACGGACGCGGGCGGGTAACAGACTGCCGAAGAAGGTCCGCTCCGAAGTTGGGTTGACGGACGTAAGATGGCCGTACAACAACCCAACCCCGGAGCTGGTCCCAACGTTTCCTTCTTCCCGAATGGCCGATCAGCGGTTAGACGGCCAGGTACATTGTGTTGCCTTGCCGGTTCACGAGCAGGAGAGTGGCGTCCTTCGCGTTACGCATGGCAGATTCGAAATCCGAAGTGTTGCGCACCGGTTTGTGGTTCACTTCCTGAATTACGTCGCCGCGCTTCAAGCCGGAATCGGCAGCTTTGCTGTCCGGGTCTACATTGGTCACGACAACTCCGGTAGCGGTAGGCGGCAATCCTAGCTGCCGGGCCGTCCGGGCGGTGGCGTTCTCCACCGTGATCCCTTGCAGGGCATCTTCGCTGCTGTTCTCCGGCTGTTCGTTCCTGGCAGTTTCCGTGGGCATTTCCGCCAGTGTCAGCGGGAAGGTTTTCTCCGCGCCGTCACGGAAGACCTTCACCTTCACCTCGGTTCCAGGAGCCATCAGCGAAACGTGCATGCGCAGTTCGGCGCTGCTGTTCACAGGCGTGCCGTTGATATCCAGGATGATGTCACCCTTCGCCAAGCCCGCTTTCTGTGCCGGGCTGTTGGGGGTTACATCACCGACCAGCGCGCCGCGCACTTCCGGTTCATGGAAAGCCTTGGCGATGGAGGGCGTCACTTCCTGCGCCATCACGCCCAAGTACGCGCGGGTTACCTTGCCATTCTTAACGATCTGGTCCATCACATTGCGCGCCACACTAAGCGGAACCGCAAAGCCGACGCCTTGATTCCCCTCCGATCCGTGCGCCAGGATGGCGGTGTTGATGCCGATCAGCTCGCCGCGGTCATTCACCAGCGCGCCGCCCGAGTTGCCGGGGTTGATCGATGCATCGGTCTGAATGAAATCTTCGTAGTCTTCGATGCCCAGGTTGGCACGGCCGGTCGCGCTGACGATGCCCATGGTGACAGTTTTGCCCACGCCAAAGGGATTGCCGACGGCCAGCACGTAGTCGCCCACCTGCACCTTATCGGAATCGCCAATGGTGATGGGATCGAGCGAGCCGGCGTCCACCTTGAGTACGGCGATGTCGGTCTTGGGATCGGTACCCACCACGCGGGCTTTGTATTCGTGCTTATCCTGCATGATCACGGTCACGGTGGTGGCGTGATCCACGACGTGGTTGTTGGTCAGGATGTAGCCATTCGGGCTGACGATCACGCCCGAGCCCAGGCCCTCTTCCTTCTGTTGCCGGGGCATGCGGAACTGCCCGCCGCCGTTAGGTGGATCACCGCCAAAGAACTGGCGGAACATCGGAGGGACTCCATCGTCGCCACGCTGAAGGCCCGTCTTTACGACACGGGACGAAGTGATGGTTACGACGGAGGGTAATACCTTCTTGACCACCGGGGCGAAACTGTTGCGGCTTGCCGGCTGGTCTGCACTGGCGAACTTAAACGTGGCTGGCGGGTTCAACAGGCGATCCGCACCCGCCACTGCGAGGCCCCCCAAACCGAGCGCCAGCAGGGTCGCCGCGGCTGCTCTCTTCGGTCCGCCCCAAATCGATTGCATCTTCATGTAGCCTCCAAAAGTCTCTGAGGATCACCACCGAGCTTCCATACATCGAGTGGCTCCATTTATACAGATGGGGCAAGGGGGTTTCCGGTTTGTAGTGGGAAGTCGGTATATGTGGTACCGGCGACTTGGTATATCCCGACGCGGCTAGGAGATAATGCCCTTGCGCACGGCGTACAGGATCACTTCCGGAACGCTGCGTAAGCTTAGTTTTTGCATGAGCTTCGCGCGGTGTGTCTCGACCGTGTATACGCTCAGGTTGAGCAAATTGGCGATCTCCTTGCTGGATTTTCCCTCCGCCACCAGTTGCAGAATTTCGCGTTCCCGGGGCGAAAGCAATTCGTAGGAATCTTCGCCGCCCGTGCGCTCGAGCCTGCGCATGTAGTCCTGCAGCAGTACCTGGCCGACCGCCGGACTGAAGAACGACTTCCCGGTAGTGGCGGCGCGGATGGCGCGCGCCAGGTCGGCTTCGGCGGAGTCCTTGAGCAGGTAGGCCTTGGCTCCGGCTTTCAGGGCGCGGAGCACGTACCCTTCGTCGGAGTGCATACTGAGCATGACCACCTGGGTATTCGGCAGCGCGGCGCGAATCTGGCGGGAGGCTTCGATGCCATTCAGGCTTGGCATGCCGATATCCATAACCACGACGTCCGGTTTCAGTTTCCCGGCCATGGCCACAGCCTCACGCCCGTCGCTGGCTTCTCCGACGACGGTGAGGTCGGATTCGGCATCGACCACCATGCGTAGACCGGCTCGAATCAGGTTGTGGTCGTCGGCGAGCAGGACGCTGGTCTTCTTCAAGCGCTACTCCCCGCGGGAATAGGAAGTTCCGCGGTCACGGTTGCGCCCTTTCCCGGTTGAGATTCCACCCGCAACGTTCCGCCCAGCCGTTTCACCCGTTCCTCCATTCCCAATATTCCCATGCCGCGCGAGCGCCCTGGATCGAAACCACGGCCGTCATCGGTAACCCGCACCACGATGGATTTTGCCAGCCGCTCCACCACCACTTTCGCGCTCCTGGCGCCGGAGTGGCGCACCGCGTTGTTCAGAGCTTCCTGGACGAGCCGATAGATGTAAATCTTGTGTTCATCGGGCAGGTCTTCGGGGACGCTCTCCGCTTCCACGGAGACTTCGATCTCGCTGCGACGGGATACTTCCCTTCCTTGCCATTCGAGGGCCGCTGCCAGCCCTAAGTCGTCCAGCATGGAAGGCCGAAGCAGGAGGGCGATATTTCTGACGGATTGGAAGGTTCGCTCGGCCACCGACTTCAGGTTGTCCAGTTGCGGCTTCACTTCGGGGTGGTCGCCGGAGAGCGTGGTCGAGAGCCGGCCGATATCCACCAGAAGCGCACCCAGCGCCTGTCCGACTTCGTCATGCAGCTCGCGAGAGATAGCGCGCCGTTCGGTCTCCTGTGCGTCCACGAGGCGCGCGGAGAGTTGCTGCAGCGCATATCGGCTTCGCGCGAGTTCGACATAGCGGGCGCGTGTCTGCCGATCGAGCCGCACGATGTACGCCATGCTACCCAGCACGAGCAGCAGACCACTGCCGAATCCGATGGCGAGGGCGCGGGACAGGCTTCCCTGCAGATTGGCAAATTCGGTCGCGCGCGCGCGATCGGCGTGCTGGAGACGCTCCCCGTTCCACACCTGGAGTTTCCCGGACCAGTCGAGGATCTGCTTCTGCACGGGCACAAGGTGCTCGGCGAGCATGCTTTCCGCCTGGCGCCTGCGTTCCGCGGGCCTCGCCGCGAGAATCGTAATATAGAGAGTTCGCTGTTGTGAGAAGACTCGGCGCATGCCGTTCAGCAAGGCGTCTTCCTCAGAGTCCCGGACGCTAGGGTAGCGGTCGAAATCGGCGTCGATTTCCAGGTTGAGCTGGTCGAGGCGGCGACGAGCTTCGAAGTCCCGGTCGGCGGCTGTCTGCGCGACGAATTGTTGCACGGCCTGGTCGTAGCTCTGTATGGAGAGCCAAAGTCCGGATAGCGCCCGGGTACGTTCCGCCAGCGCGCGAGTGGCGGCGAGCTCTTGAGTGCGCATTTCCGAGAGGAAGCGGACAGCCAGAGCGCCGGACAAAAGCAAGAGCGCCAGCAGCAATACGGAGACGCAGAGGAACAACCAGCGAAGCCTGCTGGAGGGCGGAGTGGGTTCCGTCCATGTGCCAGCCGCCGCGCTCTCACTCGATATCGGCATAAGGTCCGAATGGGAAACAACCTCATTATCCCTCCCGGGATTCACGTCAATTCAACCCCTGGCATTTTGGATTGAGTTTCACACAGATGCGACGCGCCGGCGCGACCAAGACAGGCAAACCGGCGTAAACTGGGCATGCGCCAGAGAGGATGTTCCGCATGCGAACGACCCCAGATACACGCGAAGCCGACCCGGCGCCCTGGAAGGCGGCAAGCGGCAAGCCCCCTGACATCGCGTCCGCGCCGGTGCCCGACGTGTTAGCGATGCTCCATGTCAACCCCGACAACGGTCTCACGCACGCGGAGGTGGAAATCCGCCGGAAGGAGCATGGTTACAACGAAGTGGCCGAGACCAAAGGACACCCTGTCCTCAAATTCCTCCGGAAATTCTGGGGAATCCCGGCTTGGATGCTCGAACTCATCATGGTTCTGTCAGCCGTGCTCGGCAAATATTCG
>JADGNS010000415.1 GCA_017883355.1 Candidatus Solibacter sp. | reverse complement strand
GCCGCAATCCCGAATCCCTCGTGTTCGGCGAGGATGTGGCCGATTGCACGCGCGAAGCCAGCCTGAGCGAGGTGAAGGGCAAGGGCGGCGTGTTCAAGGCCACCCACGGTTTGCAGAGAGAATTCGGGTCGCGCCGCGTTTTTAACACGCCGCTGGCCGAGGCGGCGATCGTGGGGCGCGCCATCGGGATGGCGACGCGCGGGCTCAAGCCGGTGGCGGAGATCCAGTTCTTCGACTACATCTGGCCGGCGATGATGCAACTGCGCAACGAGCTGGCCACTATGCGCTGGCGTTCCAACGGAAAGTTCTCGTGTCCGGCGGTGATCCGCGTGCCGATTGGCGGGTACCTGAACGGCGGCGCGGTCTATCACAGCCAGTGCGGCGAGTCCATTTTCACGCACATTCCGGGATTGCGCGTGGTCTTCCCGAGCAACGCCGCCGACGCCTGCGGCCTGCTGCGCACCGCCATGCGCGCCGACGACCCGGTGCTGTTCCTGGAGCACAAGCGTCTCTACCGCGAGCCGTACAATCGCTCGCCGCACCCGGGCGCCGATTACACCATTCCCTTCGGGAGGGCCAAAGTGGTGAAGCCCGGGCAGAATCTGACGGTGATCACTTACGGTGCGCTGGTGCAGAAGGCACTCCTGGCGGCCACCCAGATCGAGCGGCGCGACCCGGCGGTGAGCATCGAGATCCTGGATCTACGCACCCTAGCGCCCTACGATTGGGGGGCGATCCGCGCCTCGGTGGAAAAGACCAGCCGCGTAATCGTGGCCCACGAGGACTGCCTTTCCTGGGGCTACGGCGCGGAGATCGCGGCGCGGATCGCCGACGAGCTTTTCGCCAGCCTGGACGCTCCGGTGCGCCGCGTGGGCGCGCTCGACACCTGGGTGGGCTACCATCCCCAGCTCGAAGGGGCGATTCTACCGCAGACCGAAACCCTGGCCGCGGAGATGGCCCGCATTTTGGAGTACTGATTCAACATATAATCGGGTCATGCCTGAAAACGATGTCCCACGCCGGACATTTCTACGCGGCGTGACTGCCGCCACCGCACTTTCCTACTCCCGCGTGTACGGCGCCAACGAGCGCGTGCAACTCGGCCTCATCGGCTGCGGCGAGCGCGGCCGCAGCGACATGGGCAAGTTTGTCAAATCCGGGACCGTGGATGTGGCGGCGCTCTGCGATATTTACGGTGCGCAGATCGATACCGCCAAATCTGTCGCGCCCAACGCCAAGAGCTTCAGCGACCACCGCAAGCTGCTCGAGATGAAGGAAGTGGACGCCGTGTTGATCGGCGTGCCGGACCACTGGCATGCCGCCGTGGCCACGGATGCGCTCAACGCGGGCAAGGACGTGTACGTGGAAAAGCCGCTGACGCTGAAAATCGAAGAGGGTCCGCCCATCGTCAAGGCCGCGCGCGTCAACAACCGCATCTGCCAGGTGGGCATGCAACAGCGCTCCGGCAAGCACTACCTGGAAGCCAAGCAGATGTATATGGACACCGGGAAACTGGGCAAGGTCACGCTGGCCCGCACCTGGTGGCACGGCAACACCTACCATCTGCGCAAGGCGCCGGATCGGCTCAAGGATTGCCCGTCCAACCTGGATTGGGCGCATTTCCTGGGACCGCTCAAGTGGCGCGACTGGGATCCGCAGCAGTATTGGAACTGGCGCGCCTACCTCGATTTCGGCGGCGGCCAGGTGACGGACCTCTTCACCCATTGGATCGACGTGGTCCACATGTTCATGGGCGCGGACATTCCGGTGGCCGCGTCGGCATCAGGCGGGGTCTACAACTATAAGGATGGCCGCACGGCGCCCGACACCATCAACGTGCTGCTGGAATACCCGCAGCAGTTCACGGCCACTTTTGAAGCCACGCTGGTCCCCGGCGTCACCGGCGAAGGGATTGAATTCTGCGGTACCCTGGGACGGCTCTACATCGACCGGGGGCACTACGAATTCACGCCGGCGGGGCGCGGTGCAAAGGCCACCACAGTGAAGGCTTCCACCGACCTGGACCAGGATCACATTCAGAACTTCCTGGACTGTGTGAAATCGCGCAATCGTCCCAATGGCGACGTGCTGATCGGCCATCGCTCGGCGCAAGCTTCGCATTTGGGCAACATCTCCTATATGCAGAAGCGACGCATCGATTTCGACCCGATTCGCGAGGAAATCCTCCCGTTCTAACGTGCGGCAGGGCGGGGCAGTCTGCCCCGCCCACCTGCTATACTGGGTTTTCCGTAGGGTCAAGTTCACAAGCAGAGGAGTTTCATGATTTCAGCAACACAGATGCGTCCGGGCATGGTGATCAAGTTCAACAACGAACTGTACTCGGTATTCAGCGTGAATCACCGGACGCCCGGCAATCTGCGCGGTTTCGTGCAGGCCAAGATGCGCAGTCTGCGCACCGGCTCGATGACGGAAAACCGTTTCTCTTCCGAAGACAAGGTGGAGAAGGCCATCATGGACGAGCAGGAAATGGAGTACCTGTACGACGATGGCGAGTACTACTATTTCATGAACACCGAAACCTACGAGCAGATGCACCTGATGAAGGACCTGCTGGGCGACGCCACCAGCTACCTGATCCCGCAGCTCAAGGTGTCGGTGGAGTTCTACGAAGGCAAGCCGATCAGCGTGGAGCTGCCGCCGACGGTGGACATGCTGGTAGTGGAAACCGAACCCGGAATGAGAGGCGCCACCGTCAGCAACGTCACCAAGCCGGCGAAGATGGAGACGGGCCTCATCGTGCAGGTGCCCTCCTTTATCACCGAGGGCGAGAAGATCCGCGTCAATACAGCCGAAGGCACCTACCAGGAACGCGCCTAGCGCGGCTGCGGCGGCAACAACCGCACTCCCTTACGGTCGCGGCTCGGATTGGAGTCTGCGCAGCGCCGAAAGGAGATCCTCCTCCTCGGTGCGGAACACGGTTCTCAAGTCGAAGATCAAGCGCTCGTCTGCAATGCGCGCCACTACCGGCGGATCGCCGGCGCGCAGCCCGCGTTCTGCGTCCACCACATTGGCGCACGTCACCGCGATCACCCACGTGGGAATCGACTGCTCGGGAGTCGCACCGCCGCCGATCACCGATTCCCCCGCCGTCACTTCCGCGCGAAGTTGCGGCACGCGCGCCACCAGCGCGAGCGCACGCTCACGAATCTGGTCCGCGCTTTGGCGTAACATGGCGAGCGCGGGCACGTCGTCCCAGCGTTCCAGCAGCAGGTTGCGCAGGCTATTCTCCAACACCTGATAGATGACCTTATCGAGGCGCAATGCGCGAAACAGCGGATTGCGCCGCAGCCGCGCGACCAACTCCTCGCGGCCCGCGAGAATTCCGGCTTGCGGTCCGCCGAGAAGTTTATCGCCGCTGAAGGAGACCAGGTCCACCCCGGCCGAGAGGCTATCGGGAACCAGCGGCTCCTGGATGCCGAAGGCGCGCAGGTCGACGACACATCCGCTGCCCAGGTCCTCGTACACCGGGATGCCGCGTTCGCGCCCTAGCGCCGTGAGTTCGCGCAATTCGGGGCGCGCGGTGAAGCCCGCGATGCGGAAATTGCTGGGATGCACGCGCATCAGCAGGCGCGTGCGGAGGTTGATGGCGTCGCGGTAATCGTCGATGCGCGTGCGATTGGTGGTGCCGACTTCGCGCAAGTCGGCGCCGGAACGGGCCATGATCTCGGGGATGCGAAAGCCGTCGCCGATTTCGATCAATTCGCCGCGCGAGACGATGGCCTCGCCGCCGCTTGCAAGTTCATGCAGGGCGAGGAAGACGGCGGCGGCATTGTTGTTGACCGCGATGCCCGGCGCGCCCACCAGGCGTTCCAGCAGGCTGCCGGTGTGCACGTCGCGTCTGCCGCGGCGTCCGGCCGCGACGTCGTATTCCAGGTTAGAGTAGCCGGGCACAATGGAGAGCGGGCCCAGTGGCGCGCGCCCCAGGTTCGTGTGCAGGACCACGCCGGTGGCGTTGATCACGCGCCGCAAGGAAGGCTCTTCCAGCAGAGCCAGCGCCCGCTCGACGCACGAGGCGATGGCCGCGGGCTCGCCAGAGTTCCCCGCCAGGATTTCCGCGCGGGCGGAATCGATGGCGCGCCGGACTTCGGACACAATCAGCGCGCGCGGAAAGCGCCCGAGGCTCGGCGCAAGCTGTTCGAGCACCTCATGAACCGCCGGAAGTTCGCGGAGTTTTTGCGTATCGCTCACGAATTCGATGGTACGTGCTTGTGTGTAGGGGGTGCAAGAGACTAAACTAGAAAGTTCGGGGCGTGGCTCAGCCTGGTAGAGCGCCTGGTTCGGGACCAGGAGGTCGAAGGTTCGAATCCTTCCGCCCCGACCAAATCCCTCATGAACTTATACTGGACCTGGTCCCGCCACTATGACCGGACTTCATCGTCACCTTTGAGATCCGCGAGGACCAAGCGACCCTGTCACGGACTCCGTGCCACCAATCGCCCCGAGATGGGCGGTTTCTTTGCTTTGGGGTACCCCTACGATAGGGACAGCAACCAATTGCACCGTTTCTCCAGCGCGCCGAG
Organism: Candidatus Solibacter sp.; assembly: GCA_017883355.1. Classification (GTDB taxonomy): domain Bacteria; phylum Acidobacteriota; class Terriglobia; order Bryobacterales; family Bryobacteraceae; genus Solibacter. Next base: position 820 of record JADGNS010000415.1, on the reverse strand, counting down.
CAGGGGCCACGTGCCGCGGGGCGGGGTGTTTGACGCGCTCCGGGACGCGGGCTACCACGGGTGGCTGACGATTGAGCGCTTCGGGTCTGCTGACGGCCTGACGCGGTCTAAGCAGCGGGTCGCGGCATGACTTCCTGCTGGATCTGGCCGTACAGTGCGTCTTCCGCGGCTTCCAGTTCGTAGGTGGACTGGAGGTTCATCCACATCTGAGCGGAGGTGCCGAAATAGCGGCCCAATCGGAGCGCGGTGTCCGCCGTTATGCCGCGCTGTCTGTTCAGGATGGCGGTGATCCGGTTTCCTGGGACCCGCAGGGCGAGGGCAAGCGCATTAGCGGACAGCCCGGCTTCGTTCATGATCTCTTGCAGGGCTTCGCCGGGATGTACCGGCGGCAGTTTCTTCTTGCTACTAGCCATGTTTCGTTTCCTCTAATGGTAGTCCACGATCTCGACATTGCAGGCATCGCCATCCCGCCACTCGAAGCAGATTCGGTAGCGGTCATTGATGCGGATACTGTACTGCCCTTTCCTGTCGGCTTTGAGCGGTTCCAAATGAAGGCCCGGCAACCGGAGGTCGCTCAGTGAGGTCGCAGCATTCAGAAACCGCAGCCTTATCAGAGCCGTCCTTTCCACGTTCTTGTACTTGAGGCTGGCTTGCCGCTCCATCAGGCGACGCGTCTCTGCATCCTTGTAGGAGCGAATCATACGCTTCCCATCCTACGTTACCCGTAAGAGGCAGGTCAAGCGCCCCCATGCCTGGTTCCATCCCGAACGCCGCCCCTGTCACGGTCCGCCCGATCCGTTGTGGAGATGTGCCCCTATAG
>JADGNS010000414.1 GCA_017883355.1 Candidatus Solibacter sp. | reverse complement strand
CTCGCCCGAAGCGCGCGAACGCTACTTTAAGAGGTACACGACCGTCGTCTCAGTGTCGGCCGGATCCGGCGTCGGATCTCCGTATATCTCCCACGAGTGCCCAGCGGACTCCCTCCGATTCGCCGCCATCCATTTTCCGATCGCGTCGTGCGCCTCGTTCATGCGATTGTACGGGCCGCGGTGGACGGCGACAGCAGCCTCGCCCCCTGGCGTTTCGGTCGCGTACACCTCGCCCGCAGTTTCAAATGTGCGCGTGACCTCGACACCGAAGTCGCACAGTATCGGCGCGCCCGGCTGTGTCGGGTGGTGGTAGAGAAAAATGTTGTGGCCATCAGTCCGCAGGCCTGGCTGGCTGCGAATGAACTCCCAGACCTTGCCCAGGGCCGGCCCCCACGCCGAGCCAACCGCGCCCGGCGCGACCTCGCGCCGCACCGCGGCCAACTTGCGGGGGTGAACAGTCTGTAAGTTGACGGAGACGGGCATTCCTCGATCGTAAACCAAGATCGTGATCGCGAGCCGGTTACCTCCGGCATCGAGGCTCAGGCGGCGTGCGAATTTGACGGACGATGCCCGGGGATGGCCGTGTCCAAACGTCGGGGAGGCTTCGGTCGGATATAACGCACAAACAAGAAATTGGCCCGGCTCGAGGGCCGCAGCTTCCCCATGTCCAGTTTGCCGACGATCCACCCGGTGGCGACGGGAAACGCTACGCCGTCTATCGCGAGCTGAAACGCCTCCCCGTCCAAGATTGCTGCGATGTAGATAAACTGAGGCTGTTATGGGTTTGCTTAGCGTCGGGGTTGCATATGAGGAGGCTCTATGAGACCGAAGAAGGAGACACAGAAGTCCGCCAGGAGCGCTACCGTGACCGGCAAGGCGGTCAAGGGCTTCACGGACGAGGATCGCGTCGCAATGAAGGAGCGCGCCCAAGAGCTGAAGGCGGAAGCGCGCCGAGGCCCGCGCGCGAAGAAGGCGGATGAGGAAGGTGACGTGCTCGCGAAGATTGCCGAGATGACGGAACCGGATCGCGCCATGGCCGAGCGCCTCCATGCCATCATCAAAGCCAGCGCGCCAGCGCTCTCGCCTAGAACCTGGTACGGGATGCCCGCGTACGCCAAGGACGGCAATGTCGTCTGCTTCTTCCAAAGCGCGCGCAAGTTCAAGACGAGATACGCGACGTTCGGCTTCAGCGACAAAGCGAACCTCGACGAAGGAACCGTGTGGCCGGTCGCCTTTGGGCTGAAGGAGTTGACCGCCGCCGACGAGGTAAGGATCGGCGCGCTCGTGAAGAAAGCGGTGAGCTGAGGAGGTCGCTGCACTTCCAGGCGCAAAGGCATGCCGCCGCCTGGCACGCTGCACTAGACGGCCGCGATGGCGAAGAGCGCTGCGCGACCGCTGGTGAACTGCTGGTCGTTCAGCTGTCCCACAAAGGGTAAGTTTTTGGGACGAAAACCATCGCTCATGAAATTAGGACCCTAGCGTCCCATTCTGTTGTCCAAATTGTCATAGCTTGGAATCGCAAGGGATTGGGCACATCCCCCCTGCCTAGTCGCTCAGCGTTTACGAACGATCCAGCGGCGGCACCGCGATTCCTGGGTTGGCGAGAACCGTCACGTTATCAGGGGAATCGACTTGCCCTTGCGTAGCGCGGATGGCGGCACACCCACGGCGCGGCGAATGCGCGAATCGGCCATCCGCAGGCGTGGCAGGAAAGTGGAGGGCGCGGTCGCGACCCCGCGCCCACAGGACTGCATTACGAACGTCGAGGGCGCGCCGATGGCCGGTTGAGCGTCAGCGCCATGCACATGAGTGTACACGGTGGCACCCCTGCTATGCTGGCAGTAACGGATGAATCCGGATTTTCTTGTCATTGGAGCCGGAGTGGCCGGGTTGCGCGCGGCAATCGAACTCGCGAGTGCGGGTACGGTGCTGGTAGTCGCCAAGGACAGCCTCCGGGAATCCTCCTCAGAATACGCGCAAGGGGGCATTGCCGTCGCGCTCAGCGACGACGACGAGGTCGAACTGCACGAACAGGACACCCTGTATGCCGGCGACGGTTTGTGCGACCCCATCGCCGTGCGCACGCTGGTGGAAGAGGGTCCGGCCGCGATTCAGGAATTGATCGAGTGGGGCGCCGCGTTCGACCGCGAGGGCAACAAGCTGGCGTTCACGCGCGAGGGCGCGCACAGCCGCGACCGCATCCTGCACGCGCACGGCGATTCCACGGGGCGCGAGATCGCGCGGACGCTTTACCAGAAGGCTAGCTCGCTGCCCAACGTGACCTTTCGCAGCTACGCGGCCACCACGGAACTGCTGGTGGAAGACGGTGTCACGGGCGCCATGATCTGGGACGCCAAAGCGCGCAGCGAGTTTCCGATTTCCGCGCGCGCGGTGCTGCTGGCCACCGGAGGACTGGGCCGTGTGTTTCTGAATACCACCAATCCCGACGTCGCTACCGGCGATGGTGTGGCCATGGCGTACCGGGCCGGGGCCGAGATCGGCGATATCGAGTTCGTGCAGTTTCATCCAACCGCCCTGGCGGTGGAGGGGGCCCCCCGCTTCCTACTGTCGGAAGCGCTGCGCGGCGAGGGCGCGCTGTTGCGCAACACGCTTGGCGAGCGGTTCATGGAGCGCTACCACCCGCTCCAGGAACTGGCGCCGCGCGACGTCGTGGCGCGGGCCATTGTGAGCGAGATGACGCGTACCGGTGCGCTGCACGTGTTTCTGGACCTCACGCATCGCGGCGAGAGCTTCATCCGCGAGCGGTTCCCGCGGATCTACGAGACGTGTTTGCGCTATGGCGTGAATATCGGGAGGGACCCGGCGCCGGTGGCGCCGGCGGCGCACTACGCGATGGGCGGCGTGCGCACCGATCTCGACGGGCGCACCAACCTCGCGCGCCTGTTCGCGGCGGGCGAGGCGGCGTGCACGGGAGTTCACGGGGCCAATCGGCTGGCCAGCAACTCGCTGCTGGAAGGCGTAGTGTTCGGGATTCGGGCCGGTCGCGCCATGCGCGAGGCAAGCAAGGGGAAAGCGGCGCTGGCCGAACAGCGCTCCATTGATGTGTCCGTGTCCTGTTCGGGCGAGATCCAGCGGATCGCGTGGGAGAAATGCGGGATCGTGCGCTCGGCGGAAGGCCTGGGGCAGGCGGTGGAGCAATTGGAAGCGCTGGCGCCAGAGCTTCCCGAGGAGCGCAACATGCGGCAGGTGGCGCTGTTGATCGCGCGCTGTGCGCTGGCGCGCAAAGAGAGCCGGGGGGCGCATTTCCGCACCGACTATCCGGAGAAGAGCGAAGCATTTGCCAGGCACTCGGTGGTCAGCAGGCACGCGGACGTCGCGTTTCGATAGGCATGAAGTGCCGGTGAGTTAGAATAGGTCACACATACAATGCGAGAGAAAATTCGATCGACGACGGTGATTTGTGTCCGTCGCGACAATAAGGTAGTGATGGCGGGCGATGGTCAGGTGACCCTCGGCGGCGAGATTTTGAAGAGCTCCGCCCGCAAGTTGCGCCGCCTGTACAACGACAAGATTCTGGCTGGATTCGCCGGATCCACGGCCGATGCCTTTGCGCTCTTTGGGCGCTTCGAAACCAAGCTGGAGCAGTTCAACGGCAACCTTCCGCGTTCCGTGGTGGAACTCGCCAAGGAATGGCGCACGGACCGCGCCCTGCGTCACCTGGAAGCCCTGCTCCTGGTGGCGGACACCAAGAACATCTACCTGGTGAGCGGCAATGGCGACGTGATCGAGCCGGACGAAGGCGTGGTGGCCATCGGCTCCGGCGGCCCGTTCGCCACGGCGGCGGCCACCGCGCTCGTGCGCTGCACGAAACTATCGGCGCGGCGGATCGTCGAGGAATCCATGAAGATCGCCGGCGAAATCTGCATCTATACCAATCAGAACGTGACTTTTGAGGAGCTCGAATAGCATGGTGATCTATCTTCCCGGGCAGAATGTGGACGAGGAGCCGTTGCTGGACGAGCTGACTCCGCGCGAGATCGTTCGCGAACTGGACAAGCACGTGGTAGGGCAGGCCGAAGCCAAGCGCGCCGTGGCCATCGCCTTGCGCAATCGCATCCGCCGCCAAAAACTGCCGCCCGAAATGGCCGAAGAGGTCATGCCCAAGAACATCCTCATGATCGGCCCCACGGGCGTTGGCAAGACGGAACTGGCGCGCCGGCTGGCCCGGCTTGCCAACTCGCCGTTCCTCAAGGTGGAAGCCAGCAAGTTCACCGAGGTGGGATATGTGGGCCGCGACGTGGAGTCGATGATTCGCGACCTGGTGGATATTTCGATCGACATGGTGCGCGAAGAGCGGCTGGACGAAGTGGAGGACCGCGCCGAAGTCAATGCCGAGGAACGTCTGCTCGACCTGTTGATGCCGCCCACCACGGAACCCAGTGAAAGCGTGGAGCGCACGCGCGAGAAATTGCGCGAGCGCCTGCGCGAGGGCAAGCTCGACGAGCGCATGGTGGAGATCGAAGTCAAGGATCGCGCGCCTTCGTTCGAAATCACCACCAACACGGGCATCGAGGAAATGGGCATCAACCTCAAGGACATGCTGCCCAACCTGTTCGGCCAGAAGACGCGCCGCCGCAAGATGCGCGTGGCCGAGGCGCTGGACTACCTGGTGCAGGAAGAGGAGTCCAAGCTCATCGACATGGACCAGGTGACGCGCGCCGCGCTGGAGCGCGTAGAGTCGAGCGGCATCATTTTCCTGGACGAGATCGACAAGATCGCCGGCCGCGAAACGGGGCATGGCCCCGACGTCAGCCGCGAAGGCGTGCAGCGCGACATCCTGCCGATTGTCGAGGGCACCACGGTCAACACGCGCTACGGTTTCGTGCGCACGGACCATATACTGTTCATTGCCGCGGGCGCGTTCCACGTCTCCAAGCCGAGCGACATGATTCCCGAATTGCAGGGGCGGTTTCCCATCCGCGTGGAGTTGAAGTCGCTGACGGTGGAAGATTTCATCCGCATCCTGAAGGAGCCCAAAAACGCACTGGCCAAACAGTACACGGCGCTGCTGGAGACCGAGGGCATCAAACTGATTCTGGCCGACGACGCGCTGGAAGAGGTGGCGAAGTTCGCCGCGCAGGTCAACGAATCCAGCGAGAATATCGGCGCGCGGCGCTTGCACACGATCATGGAAAAGCTGTTGGAAGAGGTGTCGTTCGCCGGTCCGGATCTCAAGAAGAAGACCGTCAGGGTGGACGCAGCCTACGTGCGCAAGCAACTGGCCGACATTGTGAAGGATCAGGATCTAAGCCGCTACATTCTGTAGGCAGGCGCCGAGCCAAGACGACCGCTCCCTAACATTCGCGGCTCTGATTGGGGCCGTGACGCGTCGATCCGCGGCA
>JADGNS010000413.1 GCA_017883355.1 Candidatus Solibacter sp. | reverse complement strand
CCCGAAGGTCGAGTTGGTGAAACCAGTCTCGGTGCTGTAAACGCCGCCGGGCACGTTCTGATCGACCGGCGCCGGCGAGGTGTCGGCATCCACATACGGTGCGGCCGTGCGCGCCTTTTCGGCTCCGGAGAATGCCGAGGCGAAGCGCAGGGTCGCGGCGCGAACCAGGGTTCCGGCAGTGGCCACCGGCACGGTGATTCCGCTGGCCGATTCCGCGCCGGCGTTATCGCGAACCGTCGCCAGTAGCGAGGACTGTACGGTAGCCAGGGTCAGGCTATCGCTGCTCACCGGAATCGTCCCCGCCAGGCCTATAAAGCTGATACTGGTGGTACCTAAGCCCGCCGCGACGCTGGCCGGCGATGTCGCGTCCAGCCTGATATTGGTGAAACGGAAGATGCGGTAATTGCCGTCCCCGGGTTCGTCGAATGGTATGGCCTTCCACACCAGCGTGTTCCCGACTCCCTTGGCGCCTTGAAAGACGTTCCGGTTGCTCAGCGGGCCTGTCGCGAATCCGCCATAATAGCCGGTCCCCGTCCCGTTCCCGAGGCCACGGCACACGCCGTCCGCCGTGTCGCACGGATACTGGGCGCCGGGTGCCGGTTCGTCGGCCAGCATCAGCGCTTCCGAAGACTTGCCATCCGTTCCGATGATCCGCGAAGTGACCTTCGCGTTGAACGAGAGCTGCATATCGACCGCCGGCATGGCGGCGCCCGCTCCCGCCGGGTTTCCGCCGTTGCAGATGACCAGAACGTCACTTACCAGTTCGCCAACCCCCTCGGCGCGCGCCGTGGGAGACGACTGGCTGAAGGCAAAGCACGTAAGAGCGCTCTGCGCGGCTGCTACGCGGCAGTCCACCGCGGTCCCCAGCAGAACTAAGATTAGTAAGTAGCGGTTCATTGGTTATCTCCTGTAGGCATGGCCACGAACAGGACCCGCGGTTTGGCCGCGTCGCCATCTACCACCCAAATCGGCCCCGCGCTCAGGTCGTTCAGACGGAACACCGCTTTTCCCCGCAACCTCCACATCCCGGTTGGCTGGCACGAGCACGAAAGCAACGTCTGCGTCGCATCCCCCACGTTGCGAACCGCCACCTGGCCCGATTGCATGGCAATGAAGATCCGCGCCCCATCGGCCGACGCGGCCGCTCCCACCACGCTCGCGATGCCGTCCCGCTGGTCAGCCAGCAACTGGAGTCCCTGACGGCTCTGATATAGATAGGCCGCGGCGTCCGTCGCCATCAAAAGCGTCGTGCTGCCCGGCACGAATTCCAGCGAAGTGAACCGGCGTGCCCGTTGCAGGGCCTGCCCCGGGCCGTCCGGCGAGTAGAAGAAGACTGTGACATCGGTGTCGGTCTGTTTGACCACCGCCGCCAGGCTGGTGCCATCGTCGCTCACCGCCAACACCGAGGGCGGTCCATCGAGCGTGACCTCCCGAACCATCTGCGGAGCGTCGGGCAGTCCGGCCAGAATCTGGGCCTTCCCCGAATCGCCGTAATACAAGGCTGCCGCCGTGCCGCGCGGGCTCACCGACATAGTCTGGGCGCCCGCCCGAACGCCGGGCAACGCTTGCCGTCCAGACTGCGAAACCAGCAGAGCGGCACCGCTTCCGTCCTCCAGGGCCAGTGCATAGGCCCGTTCGGAGGAAATCGTCACTCCATGGAGAGGCGTCCCAGCGTCCACCGTACCGCCTACTCGCGATGCGGCTGGAATGCCCATCAGGGTGCGGAGGGTTTGCGTCCCCGCATCAAACACCAATCCCAGAACCGGCTCGGTGATCGTGTTTGGGTTCATTTGCGCCCCGGCGCTCCCGGCAAACAGCAGGACGCAAAGGGCGATTTTCATCGGTTTCTGACGGTTTCCGGCACGCGGATTCGTGCATTTTGGCGTGAAGTGGATGGGCATCGTGTTTCGGCGCGAGTAAGGTTGGTTTGATTCGCTCACAAATGTTACCTAACGCAAATATGCCGCAGGGCCGTTTGGACCGTCCACGGGTCACAACCCGAAGTTCACAGGGGATTCCTACTGAATCGTCCAGCGGTCCTCCTCGCGGCGAAATCGCCGCCCTGCCGCGGCCAAATTGCCGCCCTGCCGCGCGCCAGCGGGTTCTTCCTCTCCGTGGCGTGCATCTCCTTGGGTACGCTAGTTTTACAGCTTCTTTACTTGGTGGGCAAGACGGCGCCAGCCGGCCGCGCTATCATCGGGTAAGGTGCTGTCTTGGGATCCATTCCCGTACTTCGTCAAGCCGCGGCCGAAACCGATTGGAACTGGCAGGCCGTAGCCGTCTGCGAGCGGGCGGCGGCCTTGATTCTGCTCCTGCTGGCCATACCCCTGCTCGCCGTTTGCGCGCTCGTGCTAGGCCTGCTTTCGGGGTGTACGCCGCTGATCGCGCACCGCCGCGTGGGATTTCAGGGAGCGCCGCTCTGGATGCTCAAGCTGCGCACCATGTGGGACGGGCAGACAGGGCGCGGTGCCGGCTGGATCGAGCACATCAATGACGATCGCGGCCCGGAACTCAAGGACCCGGCGGATTCGCGCGTGCCCTGCCGCTTCGCGCGCTTCTGCCGCCGCCATTCCATCGACGAGCTTCCCCAGTTGTGGCACGTGATCTCGGGCGAAATGTCGCTGGTGGGGCCTCGGCCCATCACCCAACGCGAACTCCATCGCCACTATGGTGCGCACTCCGCCGAAGTGCTGCAAGCCAAACCCGGGCTCGCCGGCCTGTGGCAAATCTCCGGGCGCAACCGCCTGACCTACGCCGAGCGCTGCCGGCTCGATCTGCAACTCGTGCGCCAGCGCAGCATCCCGTTATACTGCTCCATTCTGCTGCGCACCGTGCCCGAAGTTTTCCGCGGCAAGAATTCCTGGTGAGTCTCCAGACCCGTCTAACGCACACGCCGCAGCCGCGTATCGAGCGCCTTCGGCCCTGATTCCAGTTCCAGCAGGCCGCCCATCTTTCGCAGGAACTCCGCCTCGGAGAACTGCCCGGCCCACGCCTGCAACTCCGCCGGACGAATCGATGGTTCCAGCGCTTCCAGGCGTACCATAGCCTCCGCGAGCCCCGCCGGCTCGTCGTAGAACACCCCACCGAAGGCCGGCACCGTCTCGAGCGCGCCGCCGCGGCCCAAGGCCACCACCGGCTTACCGCTGGCCAGTGCTTCCACGGCAGTCATACCGAAATCCTCTTCCCCGGGCAGCAGGAACGCGCGGCAGCGCGCGTACAACTCGCGCAGTTCCCCCTCGCCGACGCGCCCCAGGAATTCCACGTTGGAGGCGGCCATCGCGCGCAGCCTGGCATACTCCGGCCCGGCGCCCGCGATCTTCAGCCGCCGGCCCGTCAGCGAGAACCACCGCACCAGCGAATCGATGCGCTTATACGGCACCAGTTCGGAGACCGCCAGAAAGTATTCCTCGGCGGGCTTCCAGTAGAAGGTATCCACATCCACCGGCGGATAGATCACCTCGCTCTCGCGGCGATACGTCTTCCAGATGCGTGTCTGTACGTTGCGGCTGTTGGCGGCGAACCGGTCCACGCGCGCCGCCGAAGCATAGTCCCAGAGCCGCAGGTAATTGGCGATCGGGGTCATCATCGCGCGCTTCCAACTGGAGCTTGTCCATTCATTGCGGTACGCCGGATACAGGTCCCACAGGTACCGCATCGGGGTGTGGCAGTAGCAGACGTGGCGCGTGGTGGATGACGTGATCACGCCTTTGGCCGGCCCCGATTCGCTGCTCACCACCAGATCGTAGCCCCGCAAATCGAAGCTCTCCAGCGCCATCGGCATCAGCGGCAATAGCGCGCGGTAGCGGCCGCGCAGCGGATTCAGAAACGATGTGGTGATACGGTGCGTGCGCATGACCGGGCTGAGCGTCGCCGGGTCGCAGAACAGGGTGAAGATATCGGCCCCGGGCAGCAGACGGCAAAGCGCATCCACCACCTTCTCCCCGCCCCGCCGGTTCAGCAGCCAGTAATGCACAATGGCCGTACGCATCGTCATTATAGAATACGCCCTGCGCGGCCATTCCGGCTCATTCGCACCGGCGGTTTTACTACTGTTACCCTGAAGGACGTGTTATCCGAACTTTATACTCCCGCGGGAAGCCGTGCAGCCGAAACGGATTGATCCGCTGCTTTGCGATCGGGATCTCGCGCTCTCCGGCACGTTCTATCCGGCGGGCTTTCCGCTGCGCATTGCCACCAGTTCGCCGCACGTGCTGCAGGCGGCGGCGGAATCCTGGGCGCCCTTCACGCGCGAATTCGATACGCCTCCCATGGAGTTCCGCATCGTAGTGGAAGCCGCCGGCGATCTCGCCGCGGAGCCCACGTTTCGCGTGCAGCGCCACCTGCTCTCCTTCGTTTCCGACGCGCACAATTTCGCCACGGGCGACAGCCTCACCCTCTCGGCGAGCTTTCACCTCTCCGAGAAAACCGCGGCCGATCATGCCTGGCTGCGCTGGTTCTTTCTCGAATCCATGGCCTACATGCTGCTCACCCAGCGCTACGTGGTTTCGCTGCACGCGGCTTGCGTGGCCCGCGAGGGCGCAGGCTTCCTGATCTGCGGCAAGTCCGGCTCCGGCAAGAGCACGCTGTCGTTCGCTTGCGCGCGCGCCGGATTCACTTTCGTATCCGACGATTGCACCTGGCTGCTGGCTAACTCCGAAAACCGCATGGCGATCGGCAAACCGCACCACGTCCGCTTCCGCCACGACGCCGCGCGCCACTTCCCCGAGCTCGCAGGCTATCCCGCGAGCGTCCACCCCAACGGCAAACGATCCATCGAACTGCCGACGAGCCTTTTCCCGGCCATCCGCACCGCCGGCCGTTGCGCCATTCGCTGCCTGGTGTTTCTCGATCGCGAGAGCGCCGGCCCCGCGCGCGTCGAGCGCATGCCCGCCGCGGACGCGATGGAGTCGCTGCTCGCGGACTTGCCGAGCTACGGCGCCGAAGTGAATGCCCTGCACGAAATGACGATTCACCACCTGACCGGCCTGCCCGCCTGGCACCTGCGCTACCGGACACTGGACGATGCGATTCGCCTGTTGTCCGAAATCCCCATCCCGCCGGAATGAAGCGCGCTCCCAGTCAGCGATGGCGCCACCAGGCGACGGTGGCCCGGAGAACTGCTCGGAGTTGCGGCGAGCCTCTCCCGATCGGCTCGGCCGGTGCTGCGGCTACGGTCGGGGAGCAGAACGCGACTTCAACCCGGCGCGGGCTCCCTTCCACGGGTAGCGCGGTAGACGTTGCCTGGCCACGATTCGGCACATTGCCGTCGCCAAGCCGCCTTGAACGAAGCCGCTGGCGCGGCGGCCGACCCGAGCATTCGCGTGTGCCGGAAAGGTAGTGTTGTCACAGAGAAAGGAGATCTCTGTGAC
>JADGNS010000412.1 GCA_017883355.1 Candidatus Solibacter sp. | reverse complement strand
CCGCCGTGAAACCGGTTCGTCCCCGAGGGCGTGATGAACGTCACCTGCGACGCCCCGTTGCCGAACGCCGGGTTGCTGTTCGAAGTCGAGATCGTCATCTCCGACACCTGGTCGAGCAGCAGCAGGTTCGGTGAAAAGTCCACCGCGTTGGTGCGGATGAAGTTGTCCTGGATATTGATGCCGTCCAGCGTCATGTTGGTGAACGAGGTGCGCTGCCCGTTGATCACCGAGTCGCCCGCGCGCCCGTTGGACACGCCCGCCAGCGCCGTCACCAGCGCCAGTGGGCTGCGGTTGAGCAGCGGCAGATCCTTAATCTGGCTGCGGCTCATGTTGAGCGCCACCTCGGCGTTGGTGGTCTGGACGACGGTGGCGGATTCGGTGACTTCCACCGTGTCGGTCGTGCTCCCCACTTCCAGCCTGATAACCGGCAGTGCCGTTTCGACACCCGCCGTCAGCACCACACCGCGGTTCGTGGATTTGCGGAAACCGGGCGCGCTTACCGACACATCATAGATGCCGGCGCCCACGCCGGTGAACGCGAACAGGCCGTCGCCGGTGGCGACGGCTGTCAGCAGGGGCTTGGCCCCGCCAGGCATAAAGACTTCGACTACGGCGCTGGGGACTACCGATCCGGTGGGATCGACGACGGACCCGGTCAACCGGGACGTGACTTGTGCAGACAGGCAGCTCGCAAACGCGAGTGCGCCAATGAGGCAATTCTGAAATCGCATGTGAAGGACCCCTCTCTGTGACTAACTTGGGTGAACAACGTTTCTGCGATTGTACACCACCTGCCAGTCGTGGGATGTAAACGATTTCAGAGCCGTTAAACGCAAAAAAGGCCCCGGGGACGGCTTTCCGCCGCACCCGGGCCAGTCCTTAGAACTTAGAATCGGTAGTATACGCCGATCTGGATCACCCTTGGGCTGTAGTTCATGGAAGTAATCTTCCCGAAGTTTACGCTGCTGATGGTGTAGTTCCCCGTTGATCCGTAGTCGCCGGCGGTCGACGGCGGAACGTAGAACGTCGGATGATTCATCCAGTTGAAGAAGTCGAAGTGCAAATCGAGCGTGTGGCGCTCGAGGAAGCGGAATTCCTTCTTCACGGAAGTATCCCAGTTCCACTGCCAGGGACCGGTGAACATGCGGCGTTGCAGGTTGCCCACGGTTCCGGCCGCGGGATTGGAGAACACCTGGCCGGCGAAGTTGGCGGTTCCGGGTGCGGAAGCACCGCGGCCGTCCGCGCCGATCAGGGTCGGAGAGAGAAAATAGGGGCCGGTGCCCGTCATGAACACGCCGTTGGTCAACGGATTCAGCGTGCCGAGAGTGGCGCCGCTGACATTGGCGGTATTGGTCGCCGTCGAACGGGCGGCGCGGTTGTACGTACCGTAGCCGGAGAGAATCGAGTACGGCGAACCGGACTGGTAGCTCCAGATGCCGCTGAGCGCCCAACCGCCGAACACCGCATTCGTAAAGGCATTCCCGTTCCAGCGTTTCCCCTTGCCGAACGGCAGCTCGTAATAGTAGTTGGCCTTGAATACATGGGTCAGGTCAAAGGGAGAGCGGGCGTACTCCAGACCGGGATTGTTGTTGTCGAGCAGCGGCTCGGCGCCGGCTTGGGAATCGCCGGTGGTGTTGGAAAGCGTCTTACTAAATGAGTAGCTGAACTGCGCCTGAAGTCCGCTGCGGGTGCGCTTCGTGATCTCGGCCTGGAGACCATGGTAGGAGGAGTACCCCCCGTTCACCAGGTTGTAGGCGCTCTGAATGTTCTGGTTGGGGTAGAAGTTGACGGAGCCGTTGGTCTTGGTCGTCATGTACTGGTTGGCGAGTTCGCCGATCTGCCCCTGCTGTAAATAGGTCTGGTAAGTGGAGTTGGTCAGACTGCCGCCACTGGCCAGCAGCGGGAACACCGTCAATGGCTGGCTACCGGCGATGTTCGCATTGTAGGTGCCGTTGTAGCTGCCGCCGGCCGCCTGCGCCAGGCGCGCATTGTTCTGGGCGCGCTGGAAATCCGCCAGGAAGCCGTTGGCGTTGTAGAGGATCTGGTTCTGGTCCACCTGGCGCAGCAGGTTGTTGCCGTGGTTGCCCACATAGCGGACCGAGGCGATCGTACCCTCTTTCAATTCATGCTGGATGCCGAAGTTCCACTGCTGTACGAACGGCGTGGACAAACCAGCATCGGGAAGGCCGATGCTGCCCGTGGCGGTGATACCAAAGTTGTCGGCCAGAGTGCGCGGCACTTTGTAGGTAGGCGCCGGTACCGCGGGAGCATTGCTGAGCGTCGATGTCAGGTTGGGAACGGTATTACCGAAGGAGAGTCCCTGGCTGTAGCCGACGATGCTGCGCATCGTGGTGGCCATATTGTCGTTCACATAGGCGATCATGTAGCCGCCGCGGATCGATGTCCGGCCCTTTCCGTTAGGATCCCAGGCGAAGCCGAAGTTGGGCGCGAAGTTCTTCTTGTTGGCCGTGTAGAACGGCCGGCCCGAAGGACCGCCGATGAAATCCAGAGTCGCGTTCGGGTCAAGCACCGATGCCTTGGCGTCGTTGTTCTGCAAGCGCGGCGCCAGGTACAGCCCGTTCTTCTCGTCCATCGGAGTCCAGTATTCGTAGCGCATTCCGATGTTCACGGTGAGATTCGGCCGGACTTTCCATTTGTCCGAGAAGTAGACAGCGTGCGTGGTGTAACGGAGTTCGCGGAGGTTGGTGGCGCCCGGCACGAAGCCCGAGTTGGCGCTGGTGACGTTGAACGTCTGGGCCGCGCTGCTGATGATCCCCGCCAGATTGGCGAACAGGTTGTTCGCCGTGGTGATGTCGGTGGAACGAATGCCGGGGAAATCGGCTGCCGCAAAACCGAGCGTGTTGGCTCCGCTCAGGCCAAGCGTATAAGTCGGCAGGATTCCGGCATCGTTGTAGGGCGAAACGTGCAGAATCTGCCCCTGGTACCCAAAGGAAAACTCGTGTTTGCCCTTCAGCCAGGTGGCGTTGTCCTGCGCGTTGTAGGTGTAGACCTTGCGTCCCTGATTCATGAAGGTGTTCACCGGATTGCTGAAGAGCAGGCCGCCCAGCAGGGACTTGGGATATTCATTGCTGTCCACAAAGGCCGTATCGGCGCGCATGAAGCCGCCGCGCAGTTCATTGGTCAGGGTCGGGGACGCGGTCCAGCGCCAACTGAGCGCCAGCAGGTTGTCCTTGATGGTGTTGCTGACCGGAGGAACCACGGTGTAGAACGCTCCCTGGTCGTTGCGGTCCGTCGGATTGCTGATGTAGTTGTACGTGCCGGTAAAGCTGTGCTTCGAGGTCAGGTAGTAGTCGCCCTTGTAGACGAATTGATCGCGGAATTCATTGCTGCGCGCGTTGAAGCGGTAGCCGGTGGTATTCAGGCCGTCGCCCACGGCGGTACTGTTCGGCGCCGGAAGCTGCGCGAGCATCGCCTTGATGGTCGGATCGGCGGTGTATTGGCGCAGGCTGGACAGAGCCTTCGTCTGCACAATTCCCGCCGTGTCCCGATAGGTGAAGATGCCGTTCCTGGCATTGTCCGTTAAAACGGTGCGGTTGATGCCGGTCTGCCGCTTGTTCCGGTAGAGCTCGTAATTCGTATAGAAAAAAAGCTTGTCCTTGATAATACGCCCGCCCAGCGCCGCGCCCGGCTGGTTCAGATCCAGGAAGCTGTTCTTCACTCCGGCCTGGTTGTTGAACCAGTCATTGGCGGCCAGTGCGCTGTTGCGGTTGTACCAGTACACCGACCCATGAAACGTATTCGAGCCGCTCTTGGTGGACAACACCATTTGCGACGCGCCGCCGCCGATGGAGGCGGCCGAATTGGAGGTGGAAACCGTGATCTCCGCTACCTGATCGATGGTCGTGCGCATCGGCGCGTAATCCAGATCGTTGGTGCGGATGAAGTTGTCCTGAATGTTGATGCCGTCGAGGGTCACGTTGGTAAACGAACTGCGCAGCCCGTTCACCGAGGTTGTGTTGCTTCCGGCGGAGACACCGGGTTGGGTCAGGAACAGCGTGCTCACCTGGCGCCCCAGCACGGGCAGGTTCTGCACCTGCGTGGCCGTGATGGTTGAGGCAACCTCGGAGTTGCTGAGTTGGACCGACGAAACATCCGCCGCCACTTCCACGCTGGTGGTTGAGGACTGCACTTCCAGCTTGATCGGGGACAGGCCGGTTTCCTGTTGGGGAGCGACTTTCACCTGCCGCACCATGGCCTTGTTGAAACCCTTGGATTCCACGCCAATATCGTACGTTTCCGGCCGTACCGCGGAGAATGAAAACAATCCATCTTCGTTGGTGGTTCCCGAAAGCACGGGCTCTTTGCCGCCGGCAATGAAAATGTTAATGGCAGCTCCTGGAATTGACGCTCCGGTCTGGTCGACCACGCTGCCGCTCAACCGGCCGGCAACTTGGGCAGTCAGACTTGTCGCGGCCAACAGGACCGCTGCCAGAATAAACGACACACGTGTTCGCACTATTAGGACCTCACTTCTTTTTGAGCTAACCTCAGCCTTCGACGTAACGGATGGAAGATGCCGTTAGAAACAAATCGGCATCAGGCAGACCCGAAAATAAGACTTTGGGGTCATCATAACCCAAATCACCGGATTGATCAAGCCAGGAACGCTGTGAAATGCCTCAGGCGATGTCTCGGAGGAGGTAATCTGCCGCTTTTCCCGATGTCCTGGCGACTGCTTCGGCAGCGAGGTACCCGCTACGTACCGCGCCTTCCATGGTCGCCGGCCAGCCGCTGCGGGTCCAATCCCCGGCCATGTGCAGGTTGGGGATGGAGCACGCCGTTGGGGGCCGCAGACTCTCGGTTTCCGGCGCCGCGGAGAAGGTGGCGCGCTGTTCTTTGACCACGTGCGCTTTCACCAGGTTGGCCTCACGGACACGCGGGAAAAACAGGCGCAGGTCGCCCACCGCAATGTCGATGATCTCCTGCCGCGAGAGCGGCGTCAGGTCGCGCGACGCGCTGACTACCAGTTGTAGATACCGGCCGCCCTCCTTGTTAAACATCCATTGCATGGTCCGGTCGAGCAGGGTCGCGTGCGGCAGGGTAGTGACTTCCCGGTCAAACCAGAGATGCACACCGGTGATTGGTGAGTGCTGCAAATCAGGGGCCGGCACCCCGAGCGCCGGCAGCTTTTCGAAGGGCAGCGCGCAGACATACTGATCGGCGGTAAGCAGCTTACCGTCTACTGTGAAGCCTGATGCATCAATGCTTTCCACGGGAGAGCGGAAGTGCATCCGCACGTTCGGCATGCGTTGCCATGCATCGGCAGTGTACAGCGACCCGAGCGGGACGCTGGGAATGCCCATCTCGTAGCCATCCGCGGAGCGCAGGAAGCCGAGCCAGAACACCTGG
>JADGNS010000014.1 GCA_017883355.1 Candidatus Solibacter sp. | reverse complement strand
GGATGGATTCGCTTCTCCTTTCCTGTATGACTCTTTCATTCACTACTTCACGCCGGTTTATCCCGACGCTATCCAAGGCGGAGCCTTATGCCACCGGCTGGTAGGCGATGGCTTCGATTTCCACGTGGATGCCGGGGACCGCGAAGCCCGTGACTACGGTGGCGCGGGCCGGCTTGGCTTCGCCGAAGAACTCGGCGTAGACCGCGTTCATGGCGGCAAAATCCTTGCCGTCGCCAAGATAGACGCCGCACTTGACGACGTCCGCCAAGGTGGCGCCACAGGCTTCAAGCAGGGCTTTGATGTTATTCAGCACCTGGCGGGTTTCGATAGCGATATCGCCGGAGATGAGTTGTTGGGTGGCGGGATCGACGGCGACCTGGCCGGAGACGAAGATGAAATCGCCGGCACGGACGGCCGGGGAATAGGGGCCCCGCGGCGCGGCTACGCCGGGAGGAGAGATGCGCTCGATCATGAGTTAGTGTCCTTCCGCTTCCAGAAACTTTTCGACTTCGATGGCCGCCATGCAGCCCGCTCCGGAAGCGGTGACCGCCTGGCGGTAGACGCGATCCTGCACGTCGCCGGCGTGGAAGACGCCCACGATATTGGTGCGCGCGCCGCCCTTGGAGAGGATGTAGCCATCGGCGTCGGTTTCGATCTGCCCGTTGAAGACCTTGGTGTTGGGGATGTGGCCGATGGCCAGAAAGAAGCCGTCCACCTCCTGGTCCCAGACCTCATTGGTCTTGCTGTTGCGCAGGCGGACGCCGCTGACCAGTTGCTTGGAGGCATCGTGGATCTCTTCCACGATGGTGTTGAGCAGGAACTTGATCTTGGGGTTGTGGCGGGCGCGATCCAGCATGATCTTGGAGGCGCGGAACTCTTCGCGGCGATGCACCAGGGTGACCTCGCTGCCGAAGCGCGACAGGAAGTTGGCCTCTTCCATGGCGGAATCGCCGCCGCCGATCACCATGATCTTCTTGCCGCGATAGAAGAAGCCGTCGCAGGTGGCGCAACTGCTGACCCCGTGGCCGATGAGTTTCTGTTCGCTTTCGAGGCCCAGCCAGCGGGCGCTGGCTCCGCTAGAGACGATGACGGTGCGCGTTTCGATCCACTCGCCTTCGATGTTGAGGCGGAAGGGGCGCTTGGATAAATCGGTGTCGATGACGGAGCCGTGCAGGAACTCGGCGCCGAAATTCTGCGCCTGCAGTTTCATGTTCTCCACCAGATCGGGACCGTTGATTCCCTCGGGGAAGCCCGGGAAGTTCTCCACGAGGGTGGTGAGGGAGAGCTGGCCGCCGGCTTCGTGGCCGGCCACCACCAGCGGCTTCAAATTGGCACGGGCGGCGTAAATGGCGGCCGTGTTGCCGGCGCATCCGGAACCTATGATGACTACGTTTCGCATTGTTAGATTTTCAGGTTAGCATGCGCGGACGGGGAAGCCCGCAACTGCCGCGTTGGCGCAGCGATTCCGCATCCGAGGTTGTGAGACGGGGCCAAGCACCGGCAGCGAAAGGAATTGGAAGGAATCGGACGATCGGAGCAGGTTCGGATTGGCATTTCGGGAGCGTGACCGCGGTGTGGAGGGCGAGCCGGAGACACGGATAGCTGCGGGGGCCAATGAGCCGTGAGCAAGAAATGGTTGGAGGGCAGCGGGCAGGAAATGCTTGGCAGAGCGGATACGGAGGCAACTCAGGGAGCGCGCTTGCGAGTCCTGGTTCCGGCGTCATGGTAGAGTTCGGCGGCGATCAGCTAAAGCGCCGCGCTGTCGACAGGCTAACACTAGCGCCCACCGCTACCTTCCGACCGGGCTGCCAAAATGTCGAGCACGGCCTTGGTAGCCTGCGCCTCTGTCGCCTGGCCGTTCAGCGCGAGCCGAACCGCCGCCGCCGCCGCGAATGCCTGTTTCTGTTGGGCTGCATCCAGCCCACCGGCCGCGGTTGCGTCCGCTCGTGGATCATTGCCCAACTCCATCATGTCCATAGATCCCATCGGCTCCCTGAAATCCGCGGCCGTCGGGCTTTTTTCCCAGAGCGTAAAGCGGATTTTCCAGGTCGGGCTTTCATCGGCCTTGCACTTCTTTTCCAGCCGGAGCTCAACCTTCTCAGCATCGGAAGAAACGTAGTAAGACGGTGCCTGCAACGGGACACAGTGCGCCGGGCTCGCGTGAGGATTTTGCGATTCCGTCTGGCCCACAGCCTTCACCGGCTGAGAATCGGTAAGTACGGGCGCTGCCGGAGCGGCCGGCGAGACAAGCTCGGCGGAGACTACAGGCGCGCCCTGCGTCGCAGGCGCGGGCCCTAGCCACAACTCGAAGCGGGTCTCAGGTTGACCAAGGCCTTGGACCAGGACCGGGCGCGCCGAAATATGCTGCTGTTCGAGAACCTGTACGATCCGTTTCGCGCTCGCCTCGTCAACTGAATCGAAGTAACGCACCTCCGTCGTCTGCGGACCGGTCGCGACCTTTTGGATCCCGGGAACGTCAAAGCCCTGCTGACGAAGTGTGCCCGCCAAGACTTGGGCGTCCTTCCGTTGGCTGTTATCGCGGATCTGAAAGAATATCTGCGGCCGCGTCGCGATATTTGGAGCCGCCTGATTCAATCGCGTATATGCCGCCTGGGCACTTTCAGCGTTGGCGCGCGCCTGCCGCTCTGCCAAGATGGCCCGCGCCGCTTGTTCCCTCGCCAGTTCGGCTTGGAGCCTGGTCAGTTCGCTCTGGCGCTTCGCAGCGCTGGACCGATTGATGCTGTACCAGGTCAAACCGGCGAGGAGGGCAAGCAGGATCGCCGCCATCCCCATGACCCTGGGCGACAGCAACCGGTTCAGAGTTTCGCCAGTGGCGCTTGCCGCCAGAAAAGCGCGCGCGTCAGCGTCCAACTCATGTTCCCGGCCCCGCAGATACGTTTGCGCCTCCGCCAACTTGAGACCGCGGAAGAGATAGGCGCGATTGCGGCCATGCTCGCTCCACTCCCTGGCCGCTTCGGCTACACGTTGCAGGTTCCGCCGCGTGCGCGCCTCTTCCACCATCCAGGACCGCAGCGTTCCCCATTGCCGCGCCACGGCTTCGTGTGTGATATCGACCAGCGACGATCCGCTACCTTCGCTTTCCCAGACATTGAGGAACCCCTCCGCCCGGAAGGCCTCGATCACGTCTTTGACCACCTTCTCTGGAAGACCGGTGATGCTGACAAGGTCGGCCGCCGGCGTTGCATGGCGGACCGCGCGCCCGTCGGCGGTGAGCTCGGTCAGGACCTGAAAGATGCGCTGCGCGGCTGCCCTTTCTTCCGGAGTGAGGCGCGCCAGCACTTCCGCCGCATGCCCGGAGATAAAGGCGGCGATGCCCGTATCGCGTGCGCCGCCGCTGGATGCGGCCAACCCCAGATCTTCGATCTGGCGTTCGTATTCCGCCAGCCCGAGAGGTTCCCAAGGGCGTTTTTTGCTCCACATGCGCATGAGGGCGTGCTGCAAGACCGGCAGCGCGTCGGGCTGACCGGCAGCGTCGTTGAGCAGACGGTCCACGAGAGGAGCCGTTATCTCGGCACCGACCTTACGAATAGGTCCTACAATCGCCTGAGACATCTGGTCGCGGTTCATCTCCGGCACAAGGTAGATGCCTTCGTTGATGGCTTCCGCAAGGGTCGCGTAACTGGCGCACTGAGCCAAGTACTCAGTTCTCATCGTGATGATCGTATGGATGCGCGACCCCGGGCCCGACGCGGCGCTCAGCATCGACTGCAGGAACAGGCGGATGTCGCGGTCGCGGCCTGTACGGGCGGAGTATTGGAACAGCTCTTCGAACTGGTCTACCAGAATGGCGACCCTGCCGGAATCGGTGTCCAGGGCCCGCGAGGGATCAGTAAGTAGATCTTCTTCGGTTCGTCCTTCCCTGAGATGCGGACGGAGCTTGTTCTTCCACGCGTCCAACGGGCCGTTGCCCGGCTGAACCGTAATAATTTGCCAAGGGCCGTCGTCCGCCATGTAGCCCGCTTGCAAGGCAGCCAGCACGCCGGCTCGAATGAGCGACGATTTGCCGCAGCCGGACGGACCGAGCACGGCCACAAAGTGCAGCAGGCGCAGCCGGCGCAGCACCTCATACGTCTGTTCGTCCCGTCCGAAGAAGAGCGCGCTGTCTTCGATTTCAAATCGTCGCAAGCCGTGGAATGGATTGGGCCGTTGCGGGATTTTCGCGAAAGCAGCGGTCGCAATCCCCTGCGTGCTAGACATGGACGTCCTCTTCGATAGCGTCGAGGAAGTCGTCGAGCCCTTCGAATTGGTCGGGCTGACGCATGCGGATAGGAATAACGTCGTCGTCTATGATGCCGAAATCCTCGCCGCTCCCAGCCTCGGGAACAACGCCAAGTTTCTTCGGGCGATGCCGCTCCCGAACCAACATCCGGCTCTCGAGAGTCAGAGACTCGGCCCAGCCGGTCCCTTCCGGGCCGTAATACACCACCAGGCCGTCGCAGTAACGAAGATTGGCTTCGTGCCGCTGCGAGAGGTCCGGATTGGCGGCCCCGTGATCCAGAAAGGCGACCGCGTACTTGCGCCGTCGAATGCTGTCGATCAGCCGCTGAACGGGCACGCGGTTCCCGGCTCTGTATGAGATGTATACGAGCATCCCGCCTGGCACTGTCTTCCGTGCCTCCCTCCAGACCGCCTTCGGCTCACGGAACAGACGGCTCTCGAGTTGCGTCACGAACCGGTCGAACGGCATGTTGAACACTTCGGGCGAGCGGACGGCGGGAGCCCGCACCTCGAAGGTCCCGGCTTTGAGTTGCGTCAGGAATTCGCGATACGCAGGATTGGTAGCCGCTTCGGGCTTCAGGTCCGGAGGAATCCAGACCAGGGGCCGCGGCTTTTCCGGACGTAGCAGCGCCAGTTCGAGTTCCAGTTGCGGCAGCGGCATGCCGGCATCTCCCCAACTGCGGCCGGCCGTGGCGTTGATCAGGTGCACTGACGCGGCCGCGCGCGCGAGGTAATCGCGGCAACCTCCGCGCACGCTAACGCCCTGGAGGATCGACCGCTGCGGTTCGACATTGTGGCCGGCGCGCTGCGACCCTCGCTGCAACATCGCCAGAACCTCGGCCCGCTCCGTGTCGAGGTCGTCGGTCGCCTCCGCCAGATACACGGGCAGGTTAGATCCTGCGACCGTGTTTCCGGCAGCAATCTCGGCGCCCGTAGTCGCTCCGCGTTGCATCTCCCGCAGTATCGCGGCGAGGTGCCGGACGACGCGGTCCAGACTATCCCAATAGGGATCGGGGTCGGAGCGGCGGGGCTTATTGAACCGCGTGCACGCGCCGGTTGCGGGGTCCGTCTTCGAAAATGGAACTGTAGGGGCGTTGCGCACCTGCTCGGGCAGGTCGTTGACAGGGGCCTCTCCATAGACTGCAACGACCACGCGGCTCATACCGCGCACGGTCAAATCGAAAGCCGGATGACGGCGCGCACAGAACTCGGCCGCCTCAGCCCGGCAGTAGGTAGACTCCATGTAAGCCGGCGATACAATAGCGAGAAAAACGGCGCTCTTGTGTAGCGCCTCTGCTATGCTGGAATCTGCCAGACGGCCGTCCAGATCGCGCAGATCGCGCCACATTGAAGGCTTGTTCCGCATTTCCTGCCAGAGGCGATCATGAACCGCGTTGTAGAAATCGGTGACCCAACCCTTATCGTCTTCCGCGAGTCTCAGCTCGTCCAAATGGGCGTAACTGACGAACACATCAAACTCGAACTCAGGCACGACTCCCACGGTCCCCCCTACGGTAACGCCGGACGGTGATAGATACGAAGGCTTCCATACTACCAGAAAAAGGCGCGGATCGAATCAGGGCGGCGGTTCACCGCGTTGGCGCGGAACAGCGGCGGTAGCCAACCGCCGCGCAGGTTAACAACCTGCCCCACGAAACCAGTTCCGGTTAGCGGGGGGGCACATTTTCGTACCACTTCAGGCGTGTGGAATCGATGCAGGCGATGTCGGGGCGGCCGTCTTTGTTGAGGTCGACGACGGTGCACGCGGCGGCGCCCATGCCACCTTTGTCCAGGTCGCTGCGCACCCAGCGTTTCGCCGCGGCGTCGTAGCTGTAGAGATAGACGCTGCGGGGCTGCCCGCGGAAACCGGCGACGATGGTGTCCACGCCATCGCCGTTGAAGTCGGCGGTCTGGATGGTGTGGCCGTCCACGAGGCTGGTATCGATCACTTCGCGCTCCCACTGCGGGCCGCGCTGGGTGTAGACGGCGACTTCGTTTCCATGCCAGGGTTCGATGGCCGCCAGGAATCGCGTCTTTGCGAGGCTTCCGGCGCCAATGTGTCCCACGGCGATATCGCTGGAGCCGGATTTCGGCCACGGGGCGGGGTCGCCCTTGGCGATTTCGGTGCGCGTCCAGCGGGCGTCCTTCGGATAGCGGAAAAGGTGGATGCCGGTGAAGCTGGCGGTGAGGATGTCCTGGCGGCCGTTGCCGTCCCAATCGGTCACGAAGATTCCGTGCACTACGCCGGAGTTCTCGGTAGAGATCACGCGGCGCTTCCACTCGCCGGGGACGTAGTACACCAACGGCGTCTGGTCGCGATAATCGGGCGCGGCGGCGGCGGCGCCGGTGAGGGCGGCGTTGATGACCACGAGTTTGCCGGAACCATCGATATCGGCGGTGCGCAGGCGATGGCTGGTGGGCAGGCGGTCGATTTCGGTGACGGTCCAGGGTTCGCGCGGGTCGGCGCCGGGGTGGAGGACGCTGACGACGCCGGCGCTGTCCTTGGCCTGCATGGAGAATTCGCTGGCGAGCACGATTTCGTTGCCCACGACGGCGCAGTTGATCATGCGGCTCTGGCCGGAGGCGAGCACGTGGCGCTGCCAGCCGGGGTTTTCGTACCAGACCAGTTCGCTCATCCCGCTGGCGAGAGCGATCAGGTCGGGACGGCCATCGTGATTGAGGTCGGCGGCCACCAGGTGGTAGCCGCCCTTGAGATCGGAGGCGATGGTGTGCTCCACGAAGGCTGCCGGCGCGGCGGCCAGCAGGGGGAGCGTAAGGAGGAGAGTGGACAGGCGGCGCACGCTCCACAGTATACTGGCAAGATCAGCGTATGAAAATGACTGTTTTAGTGGCGGTGGCGGCGGCAGGGGTGGCGGCGGGCCAATCGTCCCGCCTGAGCGGGTACACCCAACTGACGCATGGCGGCCAGAACGCGGAGGCCTATTGGTCCCCCGACGGCAAGCGGCTGATCTTTCAGACGACGCGCCCGCCGTACGAATGCGATCAGATTTTCATCATGAACGCGGACGGTACGGACCAGCACCTGGTGTCGACGGGCAAGGGCAGCACCACGTGCGGCTACTTCCTGGGGGACAACAAGCACATCGTTTACGGATCGACGCACCTGGCGGGCGATGCCTGCCCCGCACGGCCGGACCGCAGCAAAGGCTACGTCTGGGGTGTGTTTGCGGGCTTCGATATCTTCGAAGCCACCGACACGGGCAAAATCGAAAAGCGCCTGACCGATACGCCGGGCTACGACGCGGAAGCGACGGTGAACTACAAGACGGGAACCATCGTGTACACGTCGCTGGCAAGCGGCGATCTCGACCTGTGGACCATGAAGGCGGATGGCAGCGCCAAGAAGCAGCTTACGAAGTCGCCGGGTTACGACGGCGGAGCGGTCTTTTCGCGCGACGGGAAGCAGCTCGTCTGGCGTGCCGGGTATCCCAAAGACGCCGCGCAGTTGGCGAAGTACAAAGAACTGCTGGCGGACAATGTGACCGCGCCGATGAAGATGGAACTCCAGGTGGCCCATGCCGACGGAAGCAACCAGAAAGCCATCACCAATTTCGGTTGCGCGAGCTTCGCGCCCACGTTTACGCCGGACGGCAAGAAGATCCTGTTCGCCTCCAACAAGCTGGAATGCGACAGCCGCAAGTTCGAGCTGTTCCTGATCAACGTGGACGGCACGGGGTTGGAACAGGTGACGAACTTCGGCGGATTCACTTCGTTCCCGGAGTTCTCGCCGGACGGCAAGACGCTGGTCTTCTGCTCCGACAAGGACGCCAAGGAACGCTACGAGTTCAACATCTTCACGGCGAAGTGGGGGAAGTAACGCGGCGAACCCATTAGAGCGCCGATCATCCCGCGCTTCACTTATAGACTTGGCAAACGAAGTTCTGATCGGCCATAGGCGGCCGGACGTATTTTCTTCTGTCCAGAGTCGGCAGCTTGATCGGCTCGGGTGTCAGATCCTGATACGGAATCATCGAGAGAAAGTGGCGAATGACGTTCAGCCGGGCGCATTTCTTGTCGTCCGCATTCACGACGTACCAAGGGATCTGCTTCAGGTCGGTGTGAGCGAACATTTCGTCCTTGGCTCGCGAATACTCAACCCAACGTCCGCGGGACTCAAGATCCATCGGACTCAGTTTCCAGCGTTTGGTGGGATCCTTCAGCCGCTGTTGAAAGCGGCGCTCTTGTTCCTCGTCGCTGACGGAGAACCAGTACTTAATCAGGATGATGCCGAAGCGCGTCAGCATGCGTTCGAACTGAGGACAACTGTGTAGGAATTCGAGATACTCGGCCTCCGTGCAGAAACCCATCACGTGCTCCACACCGGCGCGGTTATACCAACTGCGGTCAAACAGGACGATTTCTCCGGCGGCGGGCAGATGAGATACGTAGCGCTGAAAGTACCATTGCGTTCTCTCCCGCTCCGTAGGCGCGGTGAGGGCCACTACCCGGCAGACGCGTGGATTGAGGCTCTGTGTGATGCGCTTGATGGTGCCGCCCTTGCCCGCGGCATCGCGCCCCTCGAAAATGACGACCACCTTAAGTCCCTGGTGGCGAACCCACTCCTGAAGCTTGACGAGTTCGACCTGGAGCCTGCGTAGCTCCTTGTCATAACTGTAGTCGGCCATCGGTTGCGGTTCCTCGACGGACGAGCTGGTTTCAGGTTGCGGCGGCAATCCCTGCACGGCGCGACCGAGGTTGCTCAGATCATTCGGAGCATGCTTGCTGTCTTTAGTACAGTTCTTTCCCATAGCGAAGATTCCCCGTTTGCAGGGACCTCGCCACTCATATCGTCTGATTTGGCGGCTTCGATATTTTTCTGGCGGCGCGGTTCAGTTCCCTTGCGACGATTTGCCCAGTAAGATCACGCCTTCGGCTGTCGCCGCGCCGCGCAGTTCCTTATCCAAGGTGGCCAGCGGCAGTCCCCGGCGTTGCGCCAACTCCAGATACGCCGCGTCGTATGTGGTCAATCTGTGCTTTGCGGCCAGGCGCACCGTAGCACCCCAGGCGTGCCGATCCGTTTCCGGATCGATGCTGACCGGCAAAACGGCCAGGTCCTCAAGCGCGGCATCCCGGAAGGCGGCGTCGTGACGGCCACGCCGGACGTTCATTTCCAGAACATTCGCCACCTCCAGCTTCCAGAGCGCGGGAACCCACGCCCCCCTGTCCGTCAAGCGGGCGAGAACCTCGGAGATGGCCTCCGAAGTCTCCTCGCTATACACCCAGGCTAGGGTCGCCGAACTGTCAAGAACTAAACTCACGGCCGGCCCGCATCCCGGTCCGCCTTGCAGGCCTCCCAATCGAATGCGCCGGCTTTCAGGTTTCGCGCCCTCGCCCGAATTCGTTCGACCGCCGCCCGCGCCTGGGACTGGTCGATGCCCCGGACGGTCGGCACCAGGCGCGCGACGGCCTTGCCGTGCCGCGTAATCACGATTTCCTCGCCCTGCTGCACGCGGTCCAGCAAGGCTGCCAGTTTGTTCTTGGCTTCAAAGGCACCAATCTCCTGCATAACGCCTCCTCATCATCTAGCTTAAGCTAGATTAATGTATAGTGTCAAAATGGGCAGCTCTCAAACCGCCGCAGCCGCTAGATCCGCCTCCCAGACGCCCTCGAAATCCACGAAGTAGGCCGCCACCTCGACGCCCGGGATGGCGCGGGCCAGGTTCTCCGCGGCGCGGCGCAGTTCCTCGTGGTGGTGAACCCGCTCCGCCGCCGCGTCGCCGCCGAACCCCTCCGACAGGCCGCCGTAGGCGCCGCAATCGGAGTGGAGCATCAGGATGACGCGCCGCGTCCCATGCAGGTGCATGGATTTGCGGATTTGCTCCAGCACGAATTGGCGCTCGCTCTCCAGGTCCGGCGATGCCAGGCATTTGGCGCCCCCGGCGATCTTGATGGGGTCCGAATTCGCCACGCCGATGCGTTTCAGAAACTTGCGGAATCCGAGTTCAAAGCGATTGTCGAAGCACCAGATGATGGCTGCGTCGCAGTGGTATTTGTCGCGCGGGGCGTCGAAGTGAAAGACCTTGTTCATGGCGGCCGCCTTTCCCTTCCATTGTCGCGCAGCACGTTATAGTCAGATTAGTGCGTTATTTCCTCACTGGCCGCCTGCCCAAAGTCACCTCCATCCTGCTGGTGGAGAGCGGCACCCGCGGGTTGGTGGAGGGCTTGATCGGCGGACTGCGCGAGACTTGGGGCGACCAGATCCAGATCGATCTGGTGACGTGCTACGCCACGCTGCCCAAGGGCTTCGAGGCACACAATACGCGGGTGTACCGCGTGGGCGACTACCGTGGGCGCGCCGCCCGCGGACGCCTCTACGGCGAACTCGGTTGTAACCGCTACGCGCTGGTGGGCATCATCTGCTCCAGTGAAATTGTCATGGCCAAGTGGAAATGGGCGCTGGCACTGCGCATCCCGGCCAAGCTTTTCATCATTAACGAGAACGGCGATTACTTCTGGGTCGACCGCGTACACCTCGACA
The DNA here is from genome assembly GCA_017883355.1 of Candidatus Solibacter sp. Lineage (GTDB taxonomy): Bacteria > Acidobacteriota > Terriglobia > Bryobacterales > Bryobacteraceae > Solibacter. Next base: position 5,063 of record JADGNS010000014.1, on the reverse strand, counting down.
CCATTCGGCGATTTGTGCTGTTGCGCTCAGGCCTGGCGGGCTCGGGGGCGGTCCGCACGCTGGTGCGCCTGATTTCCTTCCCGTTCACTTTGCTGTATCTGCTACTCTATGCAACGTCCGCTCATGCCCGTCGGGCATGGCACAAGAACTGAGTATGCCCCGTCAGAAGTTCCCTAACGTATCGGGAAACCGCTCCCTAACGGTCGCGGCTCCGATCGAGCGCTTGCTGCGGAATGAGAGGTCGTATTTGTGAAGGTGTCCACAGAGCTATGAAATCCATCCAAGTCAACGTTCCCGGCGGCCCGGAAAATCTCCAACTGGCCGACATCCCGGTGCCGCAGGCGGGTCCGGGGCAGGCGCTGGTGCGCATCGCGGCCAGCGGCGTCAACTTCATCGACATCTATTTTCGTACCGGCCTGTACAAAGCCGACCTGCCGATTGCTCTCGGCAGCGAAGCCGCAGGCACGGTGGAAGCGGTGGGCGAAGGCGTCAGCGAAGTGGCGCCGGGCGACCGGGTGGCCTACGCGATGGCTCGGGGCTCCTACGCCGAGTATGCGGTGGTGCCCGCGGCCCAACTGGTGAAGATCCCGGCTCACGTCGATTTCCACACCGCGGCGGCCGCCATGCTGCAAGGCATGACGGCCCACTATCTCACGCAATCCACGTATCCGCTCAAGGCCGGCGACACGTGTCTGGTGCACGCAGCCGCGGGCGGCGCCGGCGGATTGATTGTGCAGATGGCCAAGAACATCGGCGCCCGCGTCCTGGGCACGGTTTCCACGGCGGAGAAGGCGCGGATTGCGCGTGAAGCCGGCGCCGACGAAGTCATCCTGTATACGGAGCAGGAGTTCGACGTGGAAGCCCGGCGCCTGACCGGCGGCCGCGGCGTCGACGTGGTCTACGATTCGGTGGGCAAGACGACATTCGAGAAAAGCCTCAACGCGCTGCGCCCGCGAGGCACGCTCGCCCTCTTCGGGCAATCGAGCGGCTCCGTGCCGCCCATTGACCCGGCCATTCTCGCCAAGGGATCCTTGTTCCTCACCCGTCCCGGCCTCCCCCATTACCTGCTGACGCGCGAGGAACTCCTCTGGCGCGCCGGCGACGTGCTTAGCGCGGTGGATGCAGGCAGGCTCCGCTTACGGATCGATCGCATCTATCCGCTGGCCGATGCCGCCAGCGCGCACCGCGATCTGGAATCCCGTAAGACCGCAGGCAAGCTGCTCCTCGCCATCGGGTGAGCCATGACGCTGCAGGCGAAGGTAACGCTCGGCTCCGTGATGCTGGCCACGATCATGGTCACGCTGGTCTCCAGCGTGGATCTGGGCAGCGTCATGGACCTCAGGCTGGAAGCCACCTTCGAGCGCGCCGATGTAATCAAGGACGTGGCCAAAGACGCGGTGATCGACACGCTCAACCGGCGGCGGGACGTGGAGTTGCGCGAAGCGCTGCGCGATCCGGAGCTCAAAGGCAAGCTGCTGAACCTGCTGCGCACGCCCAACGGTGTGCTCTCGATTGACATGGTGTCGCCGGAGAACCAGGAGGTGCTGGCCAGCACGCTGGCAGACCGCGTCGGCAGCAAGCCTTCCGACCCGGATTTCAGCCGGCTGGTGCGCGAGCGCAGTTGGTTCGAGAAGTTGAGCGTCCTGTTGTTAGAGGGCCGGCGCTACTACATGCTGCAGGCGACGGTGGGCTCCACGCGGGCCATCATCTGTTACGTGCGCGTAGTCATCTATCCCGCGCTGATCAGCCCCTCGCTGAAAGATACGCTGTATCAGAAAGCGGAAGTAGCCATCGTCTCCGTGGCCGGAGCGGTGCTGCTGACGTTTCTTTTCTCCATGGCCGTGTTCCGCGCGCTGGGCCACATCGGACAGATGCTGGATCAGGCCACCAGCGGCGAATACGAGCCCGAGATTCTGCCGTCGGAAAAGAAGGCGACCGACGAACTTTCGGTGATGGCCTCAAAAGTCAGTCTGTTGGGGCAGCGCCTGCGCGGGGCGCAATTCGAAGTTTCCGACCTGCGCGGCAACATCGACCACCTGCTGCAGGATCTGGAAGACGCGGTCTTCATCTTCAATCGCGAATTCCACCTGATCTTCGCCTCCGGGTCGGTCGAAAAATTTCTCGGGCGCGACCGCTCCGATCTTCCGGGGCAACTGCTATCCGACGTATTCCCGCCCTCCACCACGCTGGGCCTTCTGGTGGCGCAGTGCGCGCAGGCGGGCCACGCGGTGCGCAACCGGCGCGTTCCGATGGCCGCGCCGGGCCAAGCCGTAGCCGGCCCCGCGGTGCTGCTGCTTTCGGTAGACATATTGGAAAGCCTTCCCGGCGGGCACGGCGCCGGGAGCGGAATCCTGGTCCGTTTGCGCGACCCCGAAGCGCAGCGCAAGATCAACCGCGAACTGCAGACTGCCGACCGCCTGACGGCCATCAGCAAAATCACCAGCGGAGTCGCCCACGAGGTAAAGAATCCGCTCAACGCCATCCTGCTGCATGTCGAAGTGGCCCGTGCCAAGCTCGCCCAAGGCAATATCGATGTCGACGAACAGATGGAGATCATCTCGCGCGAGATTCTGCGGCTGGACCGCGTGGTGCGCACTTTCCTGGATTTCACGCGTCCCGTCGAGTTGCGGTTCGAGCAGATGCCCATGCAGGAACTGGTGCGCGAGATCGTAGACCTGGCGCTCCCTCAGGCCGCGGCCGCCAACATCCAGGTAACGTCTGGTGTGGAAGCCGAAGGCGTGGAAGTGCGCGTGGATCGCGACCTGCTCAAACAGGCTGTGCTCAACCTGGTAGTCAACGCCATGCAGGCCATGCCGGAAGGCGGCGAACTGCGCTTCGAGGCCTCGGCCAGCGGGGACACCGCGGAATTGCGCATTTCCGACACGGGCGCGGGCATCCCTGCCGACCTGCGGGAAAAGATCTTTCGGCTCTACTTCAGTACGAAGAAGGAAGGTTCGGGCATTGGTCTGGCCATGACATTCCGGATCGTACAGCTTCACGATGGTACAATCGATTTCACCAGCGAGGCGGGAAAAGGTACCACCTTCCTGATTCGTCTGCCCATCGCGGTGTGACCCATGAAAGCGCACTCTCTCGTCACCGCCTTCCTCATCTTCCTGCTGGCGGGCTGCTCGCTGCGAGGCGGGCCGGCAAAGTCCGCGGTCCCGCCCGCCGCGCCGAAGCCCGCCGCCGACTCCGCGCCCGCGCCGCCGCCTCTGCCGCCGGCTCCGCTCTCCATCCCGCAGACCCGGGTGGAGCTGCCCAAGCCGCAACCTCTGGACCCGGCGGCCCTGGAGACCACGACCGAAACCGAAACCACGCCGCCGGAGCAGCCACCCGCGGTTCCGGCCCGCTCGCGGCGCGCCGGCCCGGCCGCCAGCCAACCCGCCACAGCGCCGCCGGTTGCCGCCACACCACCGCCGGAGCCGCGCGAAACCGTCCAGGAAATCGTGTCGGCCGCTGAGTTAAAGCGACTCCAGGATCGGGCACAGGGCCGCCGCCGCGAGGCCAATCAGATTCTGGACCAACTCGGACGGCGCCGTATGACCGGCACCCAGCAAAACGTGGCGAACACTATCCGGAGTTTCCTGGGGCTCTCCGAAGAAGCCGAGAAGCGCAACGACATGCGCCAGGCAGACGCGCTCGCCGAGCGTGCCCAAATCCTCGCCAAGGAATTGCAGAGTGGAAGATAAACAGTACGAACAGCGCCGGCAGGCCGTTGCCGCCGGACTGGCCGGCCGCAAACTGGATTGCCTGCTGGTGGCCTTCAGTCCCAACCTGCGCTATCTCACGGGCTTTACCGGCTCTAGCGGCGCCCTATTGATACTTCCGGGGCGAAGCATCCTGTTCACGGACCCGCGCTACCAGATCCAGGCGGCGCAGGAATCCGCCTGCAAAATCCGCATCGCGAGAGGGCCGCTGGTGGTGGACGTGCTGGCCACGCTGAGCAAGGCCGGCGTCAAACGGATTGGCTACGAGCCGGCCCGCATGACCTGCGACGTCTTCGAATCGATCAAGTCGCGTCTGCCTTTGCGCGCCTCGCTGGAACCGGTCACGGGCTGGATTGAAGAGCTGCGCATGGTGAAATCCGCCGCGGAACTCGCCCTCATCCGCCGCAGCGTGGAGACCAACTCGCGCGCCTTCGAGCAGACCATTGCACGCGTCAAGCCGGGGATCCGCGAACGCGATCTGGCCGCCGAACTCGAATACCGCATGCGCAGAGGCGGCGCGGAAAAGCCCAGTTTCGAAACCATCGTGGCGGCCGGGGTGCGCTCCGCGCTGCCGCACGCGCAGCCCACCGGCGCGCGTCTGGCCGTGGGCGACCTGGTGGTAGTCGACATGGGCGCTTTTCAGGACGGCTACGCCAGCGACATGACGCGCATGCTCTCGGTGGGCGCGCCGAGCGCCAGAGTGAAGCGCATGTACCGCGCCGTTCTGGAGGCGCAACTGGCCGCCATCGACGCGGTACGCGCCGGCGTCACGACGGTCCGCGTGGATGCCGCCGCGCGCCGCGTGCTGGCCGGCTATGGTCTGGACCGCGTGTTCATCCACTCTACGGGCCATGGCCTGGGGCTGGAGATCCACGAACCGCCCCGGCTAGGCAAGCGCGATCGCCACCGCCTGCGCGCGGGTATGGCGATCACCATCGAACCAGGCGCCTACATCGAGGGCTTCGGCGGGGTGCGCATCGAAGATACCGTGGTGGTCACCGAGACCGGCTGCGAGATTCTCACTCCCACGCCGAAGGACTTGCACATCGTTTAGGGTTGGTTTCTCACAACCCATCAGCCGACGTGGGGTGGTCGTAGCACCCTGTCGCAGCAAGAGCGTCCCCATGAGTGGGGACGCGGCATTAGGCATGAGTGCCTGCGCCACATACGGCTGTGGGAAATGCGTTTTAGGGTTGGGGGTTTTTCTCCCGCGCCTTGAGAAATCTGCGCGCCTTGGAACTGGTGGCGGCCCGGGGATTTCCCAACTGGCGGGCCGCAAACAGGCGCACGCGCCGCCGGTCGGGCAGCAGGTCGGCGAGTTCCTCGAGCGCCCCCAAGGCGTGCCCGATGGCC
>JADGNS010000411.1 GCA_017883355.1 Candidatus Solibacter sp. | reverse complement strand
CCGCTCGGCGCTCGCCGTCTGAACCGGCGTCGCATCCGCGCTCACCTCGACGCTTTCCGTCAACGCGCCAAGTTGCATCGATACCTGGCCGACGTCCAACCGTTCCGACGCCGAGAGGTTTACGCCGGTCTTCTCGTACAGCTTGAATCCGGCTGCTTCCACCGTCACCCTGTACGGACCGGGCATCAATGCCGGGATGACGAAACTCCCGGTCTCATCGCTGTTGACGGTGCGCGTCTCCCGCGTGTCGATGTTGAGTACCGTGACTTTGGCGCCCAGGATTGTCGACCCGCTGCTGTCGGTCACGGATCCGCGGATCACACCAAAGACCATCTGGGCGGAGGCGACTTGCGCCAACACCAATACCAGCGCGACCACGCAGGTCGCCGCGATGGCCAGTCTGGACGGCGCATGCCAACTGCGCGTCGTTACGTTGCTATCCATAGGTTGCCCCTTTCGTTGACCTCTGCAGGCGCAAGCGTCGCCTGTCGGCTGCTCGACCCGCCGCCAAAAAGACCACTTCTAAGGAGAATATAGGGCCTGACACTCTCAAAGGCAAGGACTTTTTTAGTAAAGTAAAGTAGATTTGCGTTGACGCCGCATGAACCCATCCACTAAACTGCTTCCCATGGGGGTCGATCAAATCGGACGACCGGTGACCATGGCGGACATCGCTCGTGACCTCGGAATCAGCAAGGTCGCTGTTTCCAAAGCCCTTGCCGGCCATAACGACATAAGCCAAGCCACGCGCGAGCGGGTGGCGCAACGCGCGCGAGAGGTTGGGTACGTGGCCAACACGACTTGGCGTACCCTTCGTTTTCAGCGTAGCCATCTCATTGGTGTTGTCGTCCCCAGCGTCATCGATTCCTTTTTCAGCGAAATGCTGGAGGGAGTAAGCAACTTTTTGGACAGGACCGGGTACCAGGCAATCCTTACGGTGAGTAGCGAGAAGGCGGAGCGGGAGGTGCGGGAAATTCAAACGCTGATGTCTCGGCAGGTCGAGGGTCTGATTATCGCGTCGTGCCAGCGGCATGATGGGTTGGGTATCTTCGAACGAATCCGGAAGAGGGCATTGCCGTTCGTCATGGCGGACCGGCAGATCGAAAAGGTCGAAAGCTGTTTCGTAGGCGTGGACAACTTCGCCGTGGGCAAACTGGTTACCGAGCACCTGCTTGGTTGCGGGAGGAGGCGCATCGCGCATCTCTGCGGCCCCGAAACCTCGCCCGGAATCCTTCGCGCCAGAGGCTATGAGGACGCGATGAAGGCTGCTGGTTTCGAAGTAAGATCGGGCTATGTTGCCGGAGGAGGCGAGACAAGAGAAGTTGTGGCTCCCGCGGTACGATCCCTCCTGAAACGTCTGGACCGGCCCGACGCGATTTTTGCATACAACGACTTAACCGCCGTCGAAGCCCTTCGTGTAATCGCGGCGGCAGGACTGCGCGTGCCAGACGACATCGCGCTGGCAGGCGTCGGGAACAATCGCTATTCCGATGTGCTAGCCTCGCCGTTGACCACTGTGGATCAGGCGCCCCAATTAATGGGAGAGCGGGTTGCCAAGCTCCTACTTAAGTGGCTCACAACGCGGCAAGAACCTGAAGTACGGGAGTTCCTTCTGCCAGTGCGGCTCATCGTTCGTGAATCCTCGGTCGGAAAGCACGCAACGATGGAGAACCATTTCGAGACAGGAGCGTTGGCGCGATGACGACCGCAGGCCCCAGTTTTGCGCGCCGCCGCAAGCGATCGCCGTTCCTATATGCACTCCACTTTACTATTAAAGTCCGACATTTCCACGTGCTCGGCTGCGTTCAGGAAGCGGCCAGATGGATTATCCCGGGCAAGCAGAGCGGCCAGCGGCAGAGAGGGATCCAGAATGTGTGACTGCTGGACCCAGAGGGCGCGCGCACCAAGGCGCAAAAACAATCCGCTGAATGCGGATGTGTTGGACCAGAACGCCTGCGATGGAAGAACTGGTGGCGCGGCTCCTGCGCTGGAATCTGCATCCTGCGGAGTTAATAACTCACCGCTTCTCTCTCGGGTGCGTATCGGAAGCGTACGCGCTCATGAGTTCCGGACGCTGTGGCAAGGTGGCGGTTTGCTTCGATGAAGAACAGTCGGAGGGTTAACCGATCATGATCGCTACTGTCGTGCAATCCTCGTGGCGGGAGCGTCTCGACGCGACGCTCCCGGTGTTTGGACACCGGAACTGGATCGTCATCGCCGACTCGGCGTACCCCTCGCACTGCGCTCCAGGAATCGAGACGATCGTAGCGGAGGAGAGCCATTTTGACGTGCTGCGGACGACGTTGCGGCGCGTCGATGCCTGTGCCCATCTCGCCGCCCACTGCTACACTGACGCCGAACTTGGTGCTGTCCCAGACGAGGATGCGCCCGGGATTTCGGCCTATCGACAAGGTCTGGTTGGTCTATTGACCGGCAGGCCGCAGACAGCTCTGGCACACGATCAGCTCCTCCTGAGAGTAGACGAGGCGGCATGCCGGTTTCACGTTCTGATTATCAAGACTTCGATGCTTCTTCCGTACTCGTCCGTGTTCCTGGAGCTTGGGTGCCGCTATTGGACGGATCAGGCGGAAAGGAAGCTGCGGAAACGCCTAACCGCGTTGCCGTGCCCGATCTCACTCGATGGTGACTTGACACTATCGTTCGGATGAGTCGCCGTCAGGGCGGGAGAATTGTGCAGTACGAAGAGGACAGGGAGACGGAATCCATGCTTAGCAGAAGACAGGCTCTCACTTTGTTGGCGGGAGGTGCTCCCGCGCTGAAACTCGCACGCGCCGCCGGCGAGTTGCCCGCAATCACATCCGGTCCGTTCAACGGTACGCGCCAATCGCTCCGGGAGTGGCAGGTCCCCGCCTGGTACCGGGACGCAAAGTTCGGTATCTGGGCGCATTGGGGACCCCAATCCGCGCCCGAGTACGGCGACTGGTATGCCCGCAATATGTATGTCCAGGGCCACCGGCAGTACGAGTATCACGTGAAGACTTACGGCCACCCCTCGAAATTCGGGTTTAAGGATGTGATTCCCACATGGAAGGCGGCGAGGTTCGACGCCGATCACCTGTTGCAGCTCTACAAGAAGGCCGGGGCGAAGTACTTCTGCAGCATGGCGGTGCATCACGACGGCTTCGATCTGTGGAAGTCCGCTCACCAGCCGCGCTGGAACTCTGTCGCAACAGGCCCGAAGAGAGATATCGTCGGCGAGTTCAAAAAGGCGGCAGCGAAACAGGGGCTCCGTTTCGCCGTGAGCGAGCACCTCGCGCCCAGTTATCACTGGTTCTCGACTTCGCACACAAGCGACAAGACCGGTCCGCTTGCCGGCGTGCCCTACGACGGCGCCGACCCCGCCTATGCCGACCTCTATCATGAACTGCCGAAAGACTATCCCTATGGCCAGCGGATCAACGATCGACAGGCGCCGGATCCCTGGAAGCTGCACTACTTCAAACGCATCAAGGACCTGGTCGACAACTACCAGCCCGACCTGCTCTACACCGATGGCGACATCTTCTTCGAGGAATACGGGCTTGGCCTGGTGGCGAACCTTTACAATACAAGCGCCAAACGCCACGGTGGCCACTGCGAAGCGGTGTACACCAGCAAATTGCCTAGCGATTGCGAGACCGGCACCTGCGTCCTGGACTGGGAGCGCGGCGTGGCCGCCGGCATCCCGGCCAACCCCTGGCAGACCGACACCTGCGTCGGCGACTGGCACTACAACAAGGAAGCCAAGTACAAGACGCCGAAGCGCGTCATCGACCTGCTGGTCGATATCGTCAGCCGCAATGGCAACCTGATGCTGAACTTCCCGCTGCCCAACAGCGGCGAACTGGACGGCCAGGAATTGAAGATCCTGGACGAGATCACTCGGTGGATGGCGGTGAACAGCGAAGGCATTTACTCCACCCGCCCATGGAAGATTTTCGGCGAAGGTCCGGTGGCCTCGGCGCCGCAGACGGGCGGGCGCGGCCCCAGATTCAACGAGGGAGGTCGCCGAGACCTGACGGCCGAGGAAGTGCGCTTCACGACGAGGGGGGCGAACCTTTACGCCTTCGTAATGGGGTGGCCCGAAAAGCAAGCTGTTATCAAATCACTATCGACGAAGAGCGACACCGCGCCGTTCAAAGTCGGGAATGTCGAGCTGTTGGGCTTCAGAGGCAAGGTGCAGTGGACGCAGGACGAGAACGGACTGACCGTTCAGATGCCGCAGCAGAAGCCGAGTGATCACGCCATTGCCCTTAGGGTGCGCGGGGCGTAGCGCCGCGTCCATACGATGCAGGTACGAAGGCCCACTGGGAAAAGCTGGAGCGGCCGGGCGTCTACCTGGAGAAAGGCCACCCGGCGTATTTCACGTTCGCGGCGCTGGAGGTTCCAAAGGAGCAGGGGCACGGGAACGACATGCACGGGAGCAAGATCCTGTAGGTTCCGTTCGATGGCGCGGCGTTCGACCGCGACATGCAGAAGATCGCGAAGGCCGGCCGCACCCTCACCCCGAAGGCCACCCGGGAGGGTTCGCTGATGAGGCTGGAGTTCGCGCAACCCGTATCGGTCGAAGCGGCGGCAGCCAACAGCTTCCTGATGGCGCGTCCGTTTACTACGATGTCTGTTTTGGCCCGTGGAACCGGCCCGCGGAGCCGCGGCGCTTCTGCGCCAACGTTTGGGGGTGGACCGAACACCTGAGCCGCCTCAAAAAGGAGCGAACTGGGAATGAACGATGCAACATACGGTTTCAGCCGGAGAAAGTTCGTCGCGGGTAGCGCCAGCCTGCTCGCGGCCGCCAGGACAGCATGGTCTCAGCGGGGGTCCTATGCCGACGCCAATTTCGCGGGCGCCGCGATCTCGGGCCCGTTTCGGCCCAATTGGGAGTCGTTGAGAGCGTACCGGTGCCCCGAATGGTTCCGCGACGCGAAGTTCGGAATCTGGGCCCATTGGAGCCCGCAGTGCGTACCTGAGCAGGGCGACTGGTACGCCCGCGGCATGTATATCCAGGGCAGCGGCCAGTACAACTACCACGTCAAGACGTACGGCCATCCGTCGCAATTCGGGTATAAGGACATCTGCCACATCTGGCGGGCGGAGAACTGGAATCCCGAGGAGTTGGTCCGGCTCTATGCCAAGACCGGCGCCAGGTACTTCGTCGCGCTGGCCAACCACCACGGCAACTTCGATTGCTGGGATTCGAAGTATCAGCCGTGGAACTGCGTCCACGTTGGCCCCAAAAAGGACATCGTCGGAACCTGGGAAAAGATCGCGCGTGCGCACGGGCTCAGGTTCGGGATCACCTTTCACGGCACGCCGGGGCGTGTCTGGCGGGAGTTCATGCCGGTGCGATACGGCAGCGATGAGACGGGTCCCATGAAGGGC
>JADGNS010000410.1 GCA_017883355.1 Candidatus Solibacter sp. | reverse complement strand
GGTCCCATCGGCACGCGCCCCTGCATGCCGGCGTCGATCAAGCTGCGGAGCAGCGCCGGCTGAAGCTCGATGCTGGCCATCGGGATCCCCAGATGCTCCTGCGCGATGCGCGCGCCGAGGCAAAGGGCCGATGCGCCGACCACCGTGTCCGGCGCGCGGCGCTCGCGGACGATCTCGTAAAGGCGCGAAATGTTGGGCGCGACCACTCGCTCCACGATGCACTCGAACCCCTTGGTGGGATGCCAGAGCCGCGGATCGGCAAGCGCTGCTTCGGCCTCCTGCCTGGTGCCCAGGCCGATGAAGCCGAGGCCGGAACCGCGAATCGGGTCGGCAAAGAATTCGTTGGTGACGATGGTCGCATGGTGGCCGCGTTGCTGTAGCGCAATGCCGAGCTCCATCACAGGGAACACGTCACCGGCGCTTCCGAGCGTGGGCAGAAGGACGTGCAGACCTCCGCGGGTGTGTGTGAGCGATTCCATTTGACCCCTTGCCTTGAACGCGCCGCAGTCTCCTCGCTCAATGTACCTCACCCCACCCTTGCGGCGAGAGCCCCTGATTCTCCTCGCACTGCGCACGCTCGCAGCGCTGGGACCACTGCGCGGTTACGGTGTTGCGGGCGAGATCGCTGCGCGCCGAACGCGCCGCGCTCTGTTGGCGGTACCAGGGCTGGGGTAATGTCAGTCTCGTATACGCATCTTGACCACATTCACATCGTAGAACCGCTCAGTTGCGACAAAGCGCCGCCCAAAACGATCTTCTGGGAAATAGCTCCTGGCTTGTCGCGAAGGGTAGATCAACCCTTCGCTGTTAGGGAGGATCTATTCCGCCGTGCCTAGCACATGTCAGCGACGTGCGTGATACGTCAAGTCGACGCCGGACGACCTCAATTCCGTCACCCATCCTCAATCCGTGGCCGCGTTGTCGCGCGGTACAATCGTTCAACGCACAATGTCCTTAGCTCCCGGAAATCGGCGGGGCCCTATGAGATCGTCGCGCCCATCGGGGCGGGCGGAATGGGGGAAGTATACAAGGCCCGCGACAGACGTCTCGACCGCCTTGTCGCCATTAAAGTCTCGGAGGCGAGATTTTCGGAGCGATTTGAGCGCGCGCCGTGGGCTAGCTGAATCATCCTAATATCTGCCAGCTCTACGATGTCGGGCCGGACTACTGCTTCGACATGTTCCAGAACCAACTGCCCGGCGCCCCCGGAGGCCGGGATTGCCCACAGGCTGCCATCGGCGAAGTAATAGATGGATTCACCGCGCCGATGACATTCGTTCCCGAACTCTGGGACCTGTGAGGCTCCCCAAACGATCCTCCACTGCGCAAGAGCGAGAGATCGATCGGAGAAGGGTGGTGGGTTACCCGGTAGTGACAACTTGACGGGTTGTCGGTTTACCGGCCAATCTGGCGGCTTGGAGCCCCCGCAGGCTTCCGCCGACTCTCTGGTGCACCCTTTCTAGGTAGTTTTGAATCCTGAAACGTCAGAACCAGAGGTCCTGGGTTCGTATCTCCCAGTGCTGCGACACTATGTACTTTTCGACGGGCGCACTGGTAAGGGCGCAATTCTTCTAGATGCTGCCGCAAGTAACCGAGCAGCATGCGGCGCTGGTTCGGACCTGACGCTGCTGTTTCAACCACGGGAGCGTCAACAAGCGCCACGCGGTCATAAATGGCGCGCCATCGCTTTTTCACCGCATCGTCACTTAGGCCATGGGATGCGGCGAATTCATGGTCCGGTAGATCAAGGAGCGCCGATTCAAGCAGTTCCTGCTGAGGCCATGAGAATCCGAATCGTGGAGGAGGACAGTTGAAAACCAGGGACATGGCGCACGCCGGATTCGCCAGCGCTCGTTCGGCGGTGTATTTCAGCAAAAAAAGTTGGGCGCCGTTTTCGATCTCCAGTTGGCGGTGACGAACAAGACCGAGATCCTCCAGCATTCTAGCGCGATGTGGATCACCCACTTCCTGCCAGAATTCCGAGAGCCCGAATCCCGCATGGGCGAAACAAAAACTGTCGTAGGCCATACGAAACAACAGGGCTCCCTGGTGTTGAGTAAACTCTCCGACGTCAGGGCGGCAGAGCAGGACAGTGAGCCGAAGATCGCTAGCGGCATTGGCGGCGGCGATCTGTTGCCGGGAAAGAAAGGGCGCTCGCCCATCCAGCGCTGTCTGAAGAAGAACCTCGCGGAAGGGAAGCGACGGCAGGTCCAAGGTAGCACGCATCGCCTCGGCAGACGGGAAGGCGCTTAATCCGAACCAGCGGAGCCGACCGGTAGCGCTTTCTTCAATCACGTAGCTTTTGGCCAGCCCGCGTGCCAGCAGATCGACGATCAGTTCCGGCAACTGGTTCCAAATCCGGCTGCTAAAGCAATTCCGTTCCGGCGCCAACAATGGGATCGCATTTGGCACGTCGGCAACACGACCGGGGCGATAGCGGATGCCGCTCATTCCCGTAATTGTACCCCGGCGAGGTATTGTTTCGGGACGGCGCTTCGTCCTAGAATTACGTTGGACAGCGCCGGTCCCGTAAGGACTGACCTAAAGGACGGGGAGGAACAGATGGCGCAAGCGACGCCGTTAATCAAAGATCTGGCTAAGATCAGTGAGAAGTTGCGGGCCGGTTTCGGTCGGGACCTCCTGCGGCCCGGGGATGACGGGTACGACGCGGCGCGCAAAATTCACAATGGGATGATCGACCGGTTTCCAGCCTTGATTGTCCGGTGCGGCGATGCGTCGGACGTGATACAAGCGGTGAACGTCGCGCGAGAGCATGGCCTCTTACTATCCGTGCTGGGAGGCGGCCACGGCGTCACTGGTTTTGCAGTCTGTGACCAGGGCCTGATGATCGACCTGTCGCGGATGAAGGCAATTCACGTGGACCCAACCCTTGGGACGGCCCGGGCGGAGGGAGGCGTCACCTGGGGCGAACTGGATCGCGAAACCCTGGCCGTGGGGATGGCGACCACCGGCGGTATCGAGAGGACCACGGGGATTGCGGGATTGACGCTGGCGGGGGGCTACGGGTTCCTGATGCGTAAGCACGGGCTTACGTGTGACAACCTTATTTCGGCTGACATCGTAACCGCGGATGGCCGCCTATTGCGAGCCAGCGCCGAAGAGAATGCCGATTTGTTCTGGGGCGTTCGTGGAGGCGGGGGTAATTTCGGCATCGTCACATCGTTCGAATACCGCATCCATGAGGTAGGTCCCGTATATGGCGGCCTGGTGATCTACCCGATGGATCAGGCCCGTGAGCGAATCAGGCGTTACGACGAATTTGTGGCCACTGCTCCCGACAACCTCGGTCCTTTGCTGATCCTGGGAACTCTGCCGGACGGGACCAGAGCCGTGATCTTTCTGCTTTGCTACTTCGGTCCCGCAGAGGAAGGGAAGCGTTGCATGGAGCCTCTGTTGAGCGGCGGCACGCCCATCGCGAATCAGCTCGCGCCGATGCCGTATGAATCGGTCCAAAGCATCGTGGAAAGATTCAACCCGCGAGGACTGCGCAACTATTGGAAGACGAGTTTCATGGACAGAGTTGTGGATGATGCGGCCAGCGTGATGGTTGAGAAGTTCCAGATCTCGCCGAGTCCTTACACGCACGTGGTTCTGTACACGCTCGGTGGAGCGATGGCTCGTGTAGATCCTGATGTGACGGCGATTGAAAACCGCCGGGCCCGGCACGCCTTGCTGACCGTTGGGATGTGGGACGGTGCCTCCGCCGACGAAACCAATATCGGGTGGGTGCGGGGCTTTGCAAGCAGCATGGAGGACTTTTCGTCCGGTGGCTTCTACGTCAATTTTGACTCCGACACTCCGGTTGACCGAGTTCGACTGGCTTATGGAGCAGCCAAGTACAGCAAGCTGCGGTTACTGAAAGACAAGTATGATCCGACCAATTTCTTCCGGCTCAACCACAATATCCGCCCCACGAACGAGCCTGGCTAAGCTCTACTTACACGCTTGAAGTGCCGCATGTAAAGGGACACATACTGTGACGACCAGAAATCTGTGGGAGCTGAACAATGAAATCCCCGCGATTTGCAAATACGGTTCCTGGATTGATGGCGATTGGCTTGATCGTTACGCACACTCTCGAGCCCGCGGGGTTCGCACGAACGACGCCGGTCATTGAACAGGAAGAGTCCGGCGCTTCCTGGGAAAACCTACGGCAGTAAGTCCGGGCGGCCAGTGCAAATCTGGCCCTAGAATCTGCACCACCAGGAGGGATGAAATGCAAGAGCTGCATAACATATCGAGATGCGGAGGCTCCCTGATTCGGCTAGTGGCCGCCGCGGCGGCCGTACTGCTCGCAGGCAGCCGTGGCGACGCGGCGATCCTAAGCACGACTGCCACTGTGCGGTCGAACAATTCGCTGCTTGTCGATGTTCAGGTGACAACCGGCCCAAGCGTGGAGAAGGTCCTGATCACCTACCAGACCGCGGGTGTGGACACGCTGGTTTCCCGCCCCACCCAAGTCTCGTCCACAGGCTCGACCACGATCACGATCGGAAGGCTCAGGGCAAACCGGAGCTACACCTATACCGTGGACGCATTCGACCGCGATGGCGCTCCGGCGGGAACCGCGAGCGGGAGCTTTACGACCGGCCCGCTTCCAGCGCCCCTGTTGACGAACACCTACGCGCTTACGGGGCGCACCACGGCGCCCCTCGTCATTGTGGCGGATAACCAGACGGCCTTCCGGGGCTACGTTGGCTTAGACCTCCACTCCTCCGATGCGCCGCAGATCGTCTGGTACTACAACAACGTTCCGAGCAACGCGTCCGGCGTACTGCAAGCCGACACAATCGGATCGATCGTTCAGGAGCGGAACGGGAATATTCTCTTTGCGGACGCAGGAACGGGAGGTCCTACGGCCACGGACAGTTTCTACCGTGCGATCACACCCGACGGGACCCTTCTTGCCGAAAGCCCGGCCGATTGTAGCACGAGGCCGCCGACGGCCTCGCCGAGTCCGGCGGGCTGGATCTGGGGGCAGGGAAACGACTGGCATGAACATCTGGTTCCCGGCGCGGACGGTATCCGCGGCACGGTCCTCCACCTAGGCAGGATCTTCAAGGACCCGTTCTTCGACGCGGGGCAGGCTTCGCAGGGCAAGCGGCTGCAGACGGGGAGCGTCATTCGCCGCTGGAACCCCGCGGCGGGAACAGACGAGATCGTGTGGAACCCCTTCGATTTCTTCGATCCGTTGACCGAGAGGACGAATGCATCGAACACCGATCCGGGAAACAGTTCCGATCTGGTCAGCTCGTTTCCCTGCGCGGGAAAATCTCTCCAGAGTGAGGAGTGGATGCACGCGAACTCGCTCCAAGTCGCGCCGTCGGGCGTGCTCCTCCTGTCGGTGAGGTACCTCGATACGGT